>PMDM01000494.1 GCA_003155565.1 Methylococcaceae bacterium
TCGTTGTACCGATGCCCATCAACCAGCAACAGTAAACGGGAATTGTAATCTGATGGCAGGCCGAAGCCACGGGAACCGACATAACCGTAATTACGGTCATTGGTGCTATAAAACCCCTTAAGGCTTGCCATGATGTCGCCAAAATTCCGGTAACCCCATTTTTTTATCTCATCCGCCGTCACAATGCTGATAGAGGCGGGTGCCTTGGATACTTTTTGCTCATATTTTGAGGCGGTAGAAATCGTGGGGATGTCTTGGAACAACAACTCGTCACCGCTTTTTGATAACGCTGCTGATGTAGGTACGGCATCCTGGGCGAAAGCTGGAGTCTGAAACAGAAAAATCAAGCTGAATAAATAGGGAAATGTGAAAAACTTCATGACCGCATTGTTTTGTTTAGTTAAATCAAATATAGCTGATATTTCTTAGGGATGTTAGATCAAGCGTATGTCAGTGAAAAAACTTTAAGTTATCAAACCGACGATATTTTGCGGCTGACAATCAAAAACAACTGCGGAATTACCCTCAAAAAATTACAGGTTACCCATCCAGAGTAGGTGATTCTACTTATTGTTTACCAAACGTTAACCGCTTAGCATACAGGCTGTATTTTTATTTTGTAAAGGGATAAAGAGTGGGTATTTTTCGGATTTGTGAGAGTGATCACAAATTTAGAATAATTTGAGAAATTTTTGTGAGCTAATCTACACTTTTAGTGTGAACAAAATCATTTTTAGAATTTTCAAGGCTCTTTAAGGCATTAAAGGTTGATGTTTTTCTAGCTCGATAACCGACTAATTTATTTTGCTAAAACAGAACAAGACAGTTTGCGGGGTATGTCGCCACCGTACTGAAAATTAAATGTGAGGAATTAAAATTTATGTGGCTTTTTTACGCACTGCTTGGCCCGCCTTTCTGGGCGTTAATTCATATTCTCGACAGCCATTGTGTCGGCAATGTGTTTGATCGGCCCTGGATGGGGGTTATCACGAGCTCTTTGGCTACAGCGGTTATAGCATTGGTAGGGTTGTTTTTGTTGCCTTGCGTAGATTGGTTGTTACCTGATTGGCATATTATCGCTTTGGCTTTGCTAGCTGGGGGGCTTATCCAATTGGGTCAAGGGTTTTATTTTCAGGCGTTGGAAAAAACTGAAGCGGGCATCGTGGCAGCGTATGGAAATTTCACACCCACACTGTTGCCGTTAGCGAGTTATTTTTTGATGGGCGATGTGTTGCAGCCATGGCATTACATTACTATTGGCGTGTTGGTGCTTGCCTCTATTTGTTTTTGTCTCATAGATGTCTCTCGGCAGGGCAATTGTGATTCGATTGTATTGATGTTAACGGCATCTATGGCTCAAGTAGCTGCCATACTGATTGAAAAGTACGTGTTCATGCACAGTACGTTCTTAATTAGTTTCATGTTTATCATTATGGGTGTTGTGCTAAGCGGTGTGTTGCCGCTTTTGGTAGTACCCAGTGTCCGCAAGGCATTTAGTGACAATCTTCCTAAGCTAAAGCCCTTGGCGCCGCTTTTCCTAGGTATAGAAGTGGCCAATGTGATTGCCTTATTCCTGAGCCAACGTGCCATCGATTTAGGTTCGCCTACATTGGCATCTGCCATGGAAACTACGGTTCCGGGTTATACCTTTCTGCTGACAATCCTGCTGCTTTATTTTAAACATCGGTTCGGAAATGAAGAAGCACGGTATAAATTGCGCACCAAATTGGTTCTTGTCGGTATCATGACGGCGGGTGTCATGCAGATTGCCTAAGGAATCTTTGGATAAGTCCTTCGACAGGCTTCCTTCGACAGGCTCAGGACGAACGGTAATGGGTTGATTTCGTTCGTGGTGGGCTAGTCGAACCATGAACGAAATCAACTTCCTTAAGGTCTTTCAATCCTAAACGTGTCGCTACCGTATTGCAAGACGATGCTGTTAGGCAAAATTTCTTTGAGTTTTACCGAGCCCTTAATGAGTTGCCCCGTCTTGTATTTGACCATGTCGATAATCACAAATCGGTCTTCAGGCTGATGGGCATAGCTAAACACGTTGATACTT
The DNA here is from genome assembly GCA_003155565.1 of Methylococcaceae bacterium. Classification (GTDB taxonomy): domain Bacteria; phylum Pseudomonadota; class Gammaproteobacteria; order Methylococcales; family Methylomonadaceae; genus Methyloglobulus. The sequence continues at coordinate 2,063 of PMDM01000494.1, forward strand.
AGGTTGGGTAAGGTATTACGGATTTCATAAGGCAGGTCATCCAAGGCAAGTATGCCTTTTTTTTGCGGTAAAGCTGCTGGTTTTTCCGGCATTGTGTCGGAAGGTTCAGGTCGAATTGTTGGGGCTGTTGCAATACGTTTAGGAAGTTCTTTTTTAACAGCTAGTGGTTTTTTTTCTGGAATCTGTTTAATGGGACGCTCGATTTCGGCCATTTTTCTTGCTTCGATGAGTTGGGCAATAGAAGGCGCAGGCGGTTTTGGCTCGGTCTGTTTAGCTAACGATTGATCAGGCTTTTGGGTAGTTCTGCTCTCAGATGTAAGCACTGGCGGTAAATGCGGCTTTGCAGTGGTTGATGGTAGAAGTTGCTTGCTTGCATTGTCCACAACCTTTTGTTGCTGTTCCGTAGGGGATTTTTGAGTGAAAAACCAGAATAAATAAGTGATAACCAGCAAATTGCCAATAATCAGTGCAGCTATCCACTTGGCCGGTTTTTGTTTAGGCTGTGGAGGATTGACCAGTATTCTGTCCGTAACGGTATCAGGCTGGGTGGCTTGCCGCTGTTGTTCGGATTTGCGTAGGGCATCAAGGATATATGACATAGTACATCAGTCCTGTTTTAAGTGCGGCGAACCCTTTGCGCCGGTTGCATTATCAAGGTAAAAAATCGTTTGGGCACCTACTTTGCCATCCGGTGTTAGATGGTGTGCCTGTTGAAAATTAATGACCCGTGTTTTCAAGTCGGCATCAAAAAATTGGGGCTGTTTGGTCTCTTGGCTTACACCGTCAACTGCAGCCAATTGTTGGCGTAACCATTCTACATTTGGGGAGGATTGTCCCGGATAAATTGCTTTCATTGCAGGTCTGGGCGATTGCCGGAGCAATACGTAATAACCATCCCAAAAACTCAGTACATCTGCCAACGGAAAAGTCACATTGCTGTCGAAGGTGAGGGTAGGTTGCCCGTCTTTTATTGCCGTCAATAACGCATAGCGTTTTATCCCTGGAGATAACGAAAACTCCAACACAACCGGACGATCGTATGCCAGCAGGTCTTTCCAATTACCGTTGTTAAATAGGCAGTTCAAGCCTGTTTTTTTGGCATAATCACAGTCTACTTGTTGATTGGCAGGGATTTCTTTTCCCCACAGTTTAAGCGCGTTGCTTATTCCCGCATCCAAGGTAAGCCCTGGATTATCTAACCATGAGCTAAAGGGCTTAGTGTCAGTAACAGGTTCAAGTTTGGCAACTACCGGTGCAACCTTGATCGGTGTAAGTGGTTTAATAGCAACTTTCACAGGAAATTTTCCCGATAAGATCGTTTTAGATTTGGGCAGCGTTGAGTCGTTTACTTGATAATTTCGGTAATACAGTCCAACGGCGAGACAACTAAATACCAACATTGCCAATAAAGGTTTTAACCATGATGGTGAGTCATTTGTAAACGCCAGCGTTTCTTTAGCGGCGCGTTTAATGATAGGCGGTGTGATGACACGCGTTTCGGATGAATAAGCCCCTAGCAAGGCGCAATGACAAATAATATTGATAATCCGTGGAATGCCCTTGGAAAATTGAAATATTTTGGTGATTGCACTTTCTTTGAATAGGTCGGGATCGCCTTTGCACACCATCAAGCGATGACGAATATAGGTGCGAGTTTCCGCCAACGATAGGGGCAGTAGATGATAACGGGCAGTAATACGTTGATTTAATTGACGTAACTCGCGGCGGTTTAATAAGTCTTTCAGTTCTGGTTGACCGACCAGGATGATTTGCAGTAACTTTGTTTTAGTGGTTTCAAGGTTAGTCAGCAGGCGGACTTGTTCCAAGACCTCCAGGCTCAGGTTCTGGGCTTCATCAATGATCAGGATAGTACGCCTGGCATTGGCATGGGCGGTGAGTAGATGCTGGTTTAATGCATCAATAAGGTTCTTTAAGGTATGCTGATTTTTGTCGTAACTTATCCTTAATTCATCGCAGATCGTTGCCAATAATTCGATGGCATTCAGCTTAGGATTTAAGATGAGGGCAATATCAATGTTTTCTGGCAGTTGCTGCAACAAACAGTGGCATAATGTGGTCTTACCCGTGCCGACTTCGCCCGTCAAGGCGACAAAGCCGCCGCCATGATTGATGCCGTACAACAGGTGTGCCAAACCTTCCTGATGACGGGTGCTCATGAACATAAAATGCGGGTCTGGCGCGATTGAAAACGGCAGCTCGCTAAAATGAAAGTATTCGTTGTACAAGGTTTATATTTTTGTGCTGATAGTTAGTTTAATGGGCGCTATTCATCGTAGTGTGCAAAAATTACTAAGGCTCAAAACGGCGGACTTTTGCCTTTCGCCTAAAATACAATTGTAACCCACAACAGAAAGAAGGTCTTAATACAACATGAGTCGTTACGATAGAAACAGGGACAAAAAATCCAATAACACGACTTTTATTATGGCTATCCTGATTTCCCTGCTTATTGGAGTCAGTGGTACGTATTATGTTATGGAAAATTTCAAGAATCTTAAAGAAGCAGAAACAACGGTTTCTGATAATACTGCATCTAAGGATATAGCAGTTCCAGAAGAATTTCCTGACGAGGTGCAATCTCCAGCAGATGAACAGCTCGAATTCCTACCCGCAGCACCGGAAGCCCTGGCTAATAACGATACTCAATCTTCAATTCAACAATCCGGGTTGCCAGATTTATTAAGCAGCGACAATTTTGTGCGGCAAGCACTGCTCAATATTTCGCCAGGGCTTGACCAATGGCTTAAGGCCGACCAGTTAATCAGGAAGTACGTGGTGATTGCCAATGATTTCGCCCAAGGTTCACGCATTGGCAATCACATGAGTTTTCTTCGGTTAGAGGAGTCATTTGCCGTAGAACAAGGTGAAAATGGCCTGACTTTTGCGCCTAAAAGTTTTCATCGCTACAACAATATCGCACAAACCATTCAGGCTATTGATGCCAAAGCGGCAGCGGCGCTTTACCAAAAACTCAGGCCGTTGCTGTTGCAGGTGTTTGCAGAATTCAGCTATCCGCAGGACATCACTTTAGAAAGTGTCATCAAAAAAGCGGCAGGTGAAATACTCGCAACCCCTGCAATTGAAGGGCAAGCTGCCCTGGTCAGGCCGTCTGTTTTGTACAAATTTGCCGATGCAAAGTTGGAAGCGCTGAGTCCAGTCCAAAAACAGATGATACGCATGGGGCCAGCAAACACGCGGATTTTTCAAGCTAAATGCCGTGAATTTTTGGTGGAGTTGGCTAAGTCGGGCTCGTAGAGANNACGCAAGATTTTGCGTCTCTACCTCAAATCATCCACGAAGTCTGGGTTTCGTTGTTGAATCAATTCAAAGGAATTAATTGATACCCCTCAGCCCTGCTATTCCACGAAACAAAAACGCCCTGATGATTACTGAGCAAAAACGGAAAGTCTGCATCTGCACTGAGTTTTGCAACAATCTTGGGTGGTAACCAAGTCTCGCCGCCATCGTTTGAGTGCATCACCTTAAGCTGTGTTTGGTTGCCGTCGAATTCTGTCCAGGTCAGGATGATGTGTTTGCCTTGCGCCCTTATGTCGGGATGGCTAGGCAGATTTTTCAACTCACCGAATGCCAAGGGTTTTGAAAAATGTTGCCCTTCATCGTCCGAATAAGCATAAAACAAACCTTGCCGGACACTACCCTGGGTAAACCAGGCGATATGATATCTATCGTCATCACTGATGGAAATTGCTGGGCCATGTTCTGGGCAACCCTCGATAATCCAGTCGTCGAAAGTGACGCGCCAAGTCAGCGGCTCCTTGTTATTAGCTTGAGTCCTTAATAAACCATGGTCACGGATACCGACCGGATAAATAAAGCGCGTAAACAGGACTGCTTGGTTATCCTTATCAAAAGCGGTGGCAATCCGGCAGCAATCGCACAGGGTATCGGAAAGCTTTTGGGCAGGGGCACTCAGACCACTGTTCCCGTCTATAGTCGTGTAATAGATCGCGTTTCCTGATTGTCGCCAATCGGTGCGGTTGCGTTCGTCATGCCAAAAGGCATAAACCTTACCCTCACGATCCACCCCAAATCGGCCTTGAAACGTATTGGCATCAGCGGCTTTATCGCTTAATGGTATTGGTGTTGAAAAACTGAGGCCTTTATCTTTGGAGACACTATAAAATAAGGCCACGGGCTGGGTGCTTTCTGCTGCATAAATCACGTAGATGCGTCCAGAGCGGTCAACGATGATACCTGGCCTATTTTCACCACTGACCTTGATCGGTTGTGCTTCACTGTTGACCAGTACAGGGGCGTTGAAGGTAAGGCCCAAATCGCCCGACACATCGACATAAATATGGTGCTTTTCCGGCACTACACGCCATAAGCGACCATCAGGACCAAAAGCAGCAGAAACGAACAAACCGCCGCCGTCAGGATAATGATTGTAATTGGCTGTGCCAACATCTAAGTGAGCTTGGTTTGAATGGCTACAAGCAGAAATCAACGGTAATGCCACTCCTACCAATAATAAGCATTTCAATAGTTGACCGATACATTCAAGTAATCGACTGAAAAATCCTTTCTGAACGCTTACAACTGAGTGGTGGACGGCTGTTTTTTTCATTGGGTAATCTTTAAATCTGTAATTGTTGCTGCTTAAGAAATAGCTGGTTAAGTCCTTCGACAAGCTTCCTTCG
>PMDM01000417.1 GCA_003155565.1 Methylococcaceae bacterium
CCCGCACCGTCGAAATCTAGCCATAGTTTCCGGTTGAGCGACAGTTGGTTAGGCTCAGGTTCGGGGTCGCCCCGACGGATGACCTTCAACCCCATGCTCTCGCCCTGGTTGATTTTATACATGGGCAAATGCCGCCATTCTTCGGGTGAATTCGTTTGGCTGGCATCAATCGGCACCAGTTTTTCGACCTCAACCACACGTAAATCAGGACGGGCATCAAACATCCAGATTTCCGAACTCGGCCAGTTCGGGTTACTTACGATTAAAGGGATAGCATTAGTTTCCTTGGCACTTCTGGCTTCAATATCCAATTGCCAACGCCCTGGACGGACTTGTACCAATAACTGACCATCCGTTTCGATACGCGCCGGTAAGGGGCTTTGCAAACTTAGCGGTATAAAATCGTTTAGCACAGGCTTTGCCAGTTTGACTTCGCGCTGTTCACCCGATACTTCAAGCACCAGACGAGTCGTCACTTGCATAGGCACATCATCGGTGATTTTTCTGAAAACTTGGATGTCCAGGTTGTTTTGGACATTCTCCGGTTTTTTTTGGCCGATGTCGTTTTCAGTTAGCCACAGTTGCCCGTCCCTAATGCTGGGCATGGGGATTGTCGCGCCATTAATATTCAAGCCAATTAGTCCCGAATCTGCCGGAATACTTAGGCTCTCGGGAATCGCATCCCAAAAGAAATCGCCTTTGATCTCATAACTGCCTGCCGCCAATTTAATAGATGGAATACCGTTTCTATCCAGTACGGACACAGCCTTATTATTGGCCGTAACATTTTGCGGCCAGTGTTTTTGGTCGCCCGGCAAAGTTAACCAGCTTTCCTTATAGACACTCCAGTTAATCGCAAACGTGCCTTTCGTGGCGGTAAAATCGAGGTTTAACTGGCTAGGCCAACTACAGCGTTTTTGTTCGTAACTGTTGTAGATGAACGGGCAACCAAGTTCTGGCTGGTCTTGCAGCACCCAGTTCACCCAAGGTTTCAAGGGTTCGGGGACTTGTTCAAGGGTAAGTGGTTTGGCATGGGCAAAAACAGCAAAAAAGCTGATGAGAAAAATTATTATTCGACCCATGTGTAGCCTCCAATTAAGTTTATACCTGGATTTTAGGCTGTGTTACAGAATCCTGCAAACTTGGCTAATCCACAGTTTCTTTCAACTGACGGAATAAGCACGCTATGCAGGGGAAGTTACTGAGGGGAGGTACTTGTTGCACTTTGAGTATTTTGATAAAAAATAGATATTTATAGTCTATATATGGACTTATTATTTATAATAGTATATAAATATACAAAATTATCGAATAACGTCTGGAGGTCTCTATGTTATCGATTGAACACGCTAAATTACCGTCCGACAGCGCCAAAGTTTCAAAAAGCGCCTTACGGACTTTTTTTAATATTATGAATGCATGGCAACTTAGCACGGAANNATGACCTTGCTTGGGCTGGATTCCCGTAGTACGTATTTCAAGTGGAAGAAAAATCCAGAATCGGCAAAACTCACACCTGATAAACTGGAACGGCTTTCTTACATCTTCGGTATCTATAAGGCGTTACAACTGTTACTACCCAATGCCGATTCTGCTGATAGCTGGATAAAACGGCCTAACTCAGCGCTGCCTTTTCAAGGCAAATCTGCCTTGGAACGGATGTTAACGGGTCGTGTGGCCGATTTATATGTGGTACGGCAATATTTGGATGGACAGCGCGGCTGGTCATGATTGACGACTTGCCGATAAGCCATGTCGATTGGCAACCCTGCTGGCGTTTGGTATCCAGCCGTTTTCCGCCTGTCGGCTTGTTCGATCGTGTTGCCGACCCCGACGACCTGGACATTGTTTATGCTATTGAAAGCTTAACTAATGACCGATTGCTTGATGAAACGGGCGATATCAATTTGGTTAAACCCGAAGACCGGATTTCGGGGGAGGGCACCACGCCGATAATGGCGGCTTTCACCCATCTCAATCCCGAAGGCAGCCACTTCACGGATGGCAGCTACGGTGTATATTATGCGGGGAATACGATAGATACCGCTATTGCCGAAACGCAATATCACCGCGCCTTGTTTTTGGCGGCAACCCGTCAGCCGCCGACCGAAATAGACATGCGAAGCTATGCTTCCGATCTGTCGGTTGAATTGCATGACATTCGCTTATGCCAGTCCTCAATGCCGCAGATTTATAACCTTGATCCCAACCATTACGCCGATGCACAAGCTCTGGCTAAAACATTACGGAACGCCGGTTCCAACGGCATCGTTTACGATAGTGTACGGATGTTCGGCGGCGAATGCGTTGCAGTATTTAGGCCGTGTGTTTTGTCTCCGGCAAGACAAGGACCGCATTTTTGCTATGTTTGGGATGGTCGCAAGATTACGAATGTGTATAAGAAAACCATGCATACGTTAGAAAGCTAAGGCGCGTTTTACAGATAATAATCGAAATTGTTACTTGTCCCTACTTAACTATTTATCCAGATTTCTTGGCACAACTTCTAATGCTTCCCCATAAGTCCAACCAAGTTTTATTCGTGCACTTACTTTTTTGAATGAGATGCCATGAACTTTTGCGGCTTCCGATTGCGAGCTATATTCAAATTTGATACCGTCAATTAATACTTGAACTTTTTTAGTCCCATATTTGTTCTTGGGTGGTGGGTTAATACCTAAAGCTTGTTCTAATGTCCAACCTCTGTTAATTCTCCTTTCGATTGTTGACCAGCGTTTGAATCCATACTGTAATGCAATATCAGCTTTTGATCGAAAGTCTCTTTGTTCACCGTTAATCATTAACCTGAACGCATGATTAGGATGAACCCACTTTTTCGGTGGCACTATCCCGACTGCTTGCTCTGATGTCCAATTCAATTTTACGATGCGCTGCAAGACTACGGCAGTTGACAGATTAAAATATCTGGCCAATTCCGCAATAGATTCAAAGGTGAGCTCTTGATCTTCTATATGAACCTTTGTAGTTCGTCCAGCATACTTATGAGACTCTGGCGGTAGTTGCAGTTCTAAAGCTTGTTCAATTGTCCAGTTGCGACGAAGACGGTCTATTACCAATCGATATTGGAAATTATGCTCTCTAGCCGCGTCAGATATAGAAGGGTACTTTACCCCATTAATAGTGACTGGTTGACCTTTCGAGACTCCGCTACCCCCTCTGTTAAGGTTATAACCATGAGGTGCTAATGAAGTTGATTTTTTAATCCAATACCTTTCTAGTTTGTTTAACTCTGCATGTGTAGATGCAGTATCTATTTGTCGTATTGAAAATGCTGTGATCCCAAAATCTAATATTGCCTGTGCGAGTGAGTGTTTACCCCTTTGAGTTCCTTTTTTAGCTGAATGAATATGGGTTTCCCATCTATCTTCGACAGGCCGCATAGTCTGTCCTATATACTGCTTGCCGTTGACTAAGTTCATTACCAAATAGATGAGCCCGTAGCAGGTCTTAGTATGCTCTGGTGGAGGGACAAGCTCTAAAGCCTGTTCTATAGTCCAGCCGCGAGCATTTAGCCTGCCAAAAACAAGAAATTCACCAAGTCCCATTGCTTTGGCTGCTGCAGAAACTGACTCATAGCTATACTTCTTACCTTTTAGATTAAACTCTACTTTTTTACGATTATGTGCCTTCCGCCTATCAGGAGGCACTAACCCAAGTGCTTTTTCTACCGACCAACCATGTGTTGTTAATCTTGCGCGCACCACCCCTGGATCGAGGCCGTATTCAATAGCCGCTTCTTTAATACTCGAATATTCTTTAACTCCTAGTGGGGATTTTACGGAGATTGGTGATCTTCTTGCAGGTTTTTTGGTTGGACGCTGAATTAGTTCAAAAGCTTCGTGCAACTTCCAACCACTATTTAATCGTCCCTGTATTAGCTTTGGATTCAGGTCAAAAGCGATTGCGGCCTCTGTAATACTTGAATATTCAGCACCACCGATATGGATTTCCTTTTTGACCATGCTATTGCCTTTGACTACTAGAAGTAAGGGGACGTACCTTTAGAATTCTAAACGAATCGAAACAACGCAGCGAACGCTATTTTGCACATGACACAAACACAAGCAACCGTCCAATATGATTGACCATTCCTAGCAATCATATTTTAACCGCATTAATCCAATGAGAGCATTTATAAGTAAAGCACCCGATGCAATCCAAAGACCAATTCGAGTATACATATTTGATTTTGTTATACGATGATATTCTTGCTCTCTTCTTTGCAACTCTTGCGCGGCCTTGAATAACATACTTGGATCGTAAGAAAAAAAGAAGCATTTATCTTCTCTATTGAGTTTGACTACTCGATGAATCCTGTTTTCCAAATCCGGACTTACACCTTCGTCCCAAACTCCCATGTAGCAATTTAAGGAGTAACTATCGCTGACAAAATCCTTTTTTCCTTGCTTAGCTTTATCCCTTTCTTCTTTCGATAAAGAGTTAGTGTAAGCAGTACCGTTATTATCTCGATACTCTTTTGCAAAAAAATGACAATTTGTGCAAATATGTTTCATGTGAAATATCGCCTAATTCCTACTTATGTCTAACGCAACATTAATTAAATGTATAGAACTTTTATAGCTCCCACACTGGAGAACGGAAACTATGTACATTCATCTTAGGGCTTCCAGCAACCGCTGATAAATCCCCCCAAAACTACCATTACTCATCAACACAAAATGTCCACCATAACGGGCTTCCAGTTTGAGCTTTTCGATTATTTCATCCAGCGTCTGGCAAATTTCAATATTCCCGGCATATTTAAGCAGGCCGCTTAAGTCCCAGCCCAGGTTGTCCGGCTGGTACAAAATAGCCTTGTCGGCATCGTGTAAGGACAGCGCCAGGGTTTCCGTATGTACACCGAGACGCATGGTATTTGAACGCGGCTCTACGATTGCAATGATGCGCTCTTGCCCAACCTGCTTCCGCAAGCCGTCCAGCGTGGTTTCTATAGCGGTCGGGTGATGGGCGAAGTCGTCGTATAAGGTTACGCCGTTGATCTTAGCGATGACTTCCATACGCCGCTTTACGTTTTTAAACGAGGCTAACGCCTTGATTGCTGCACTCGGCAGAATTCCAATATGTTTAGCGGCGACAATGGCAGATAAGGCATTGTAGACATTATGATCGCCTGTTAAAGCCCAATCGACACAACCTTGCACTTCGCCGTCAAAGCAAACTTTAAACTGGCTGCCATCGGATTTCACCAGATCGGCATTCCATTGGGAATCGGCATTGATGGATGTCTTGGCAACGGGTGTCCAGCAACCCATCGCCAATACGTCATTAATATTTTCGTCATAGGCAGGGCTGATGATCAAACCTTCGCCGGGAACTGTCCTGACCAGATGGTGAAACTGCTTTTTGATGGCATCGAGGTCGGGGAAGATGTCAGCATGGTCGTATTCCAGGTTATTCAAAATCGCCGTGCGAGGACGGTAATGGACAAATTTCGAGCGTTTGTCGAAAAATGCCGAATCGTACTCGTCCGCTTCAATGACAAAAAAATCCGATTCGCCAAGGCGTGCGGAAATGCCGAAATTTAATGGAATGCCACCGATCAGGAAACCAGGCTTGAAGCCTTGATGTTCCAGTATCCAGCTTAACATGCTAGTGGTTGTGGTTTTGCCGTGCGTCCCTGCAACGCCCAACACCCATTTGTTTTGTAATACGTGTTCGGAAAGCCACTGCGGGCCAGATACGTACCGAATACCTTGATTGAGTACGGCTTCGACTTCGGGATTGCCGCGTGATATGGCGTTGCCGATGATGACCAAATCCGGTTGATTCGCCAGGTTTTCGGCCTTGTAGCCCTCCATCAAGTGGATGCCTTGTTCCTCCAGTTGAGTGCTCATGGGGGGATAAACATTCTGGTCGGAACCTGAGACCTGATAGCCCAATTCCCTTGCAATCACTGCAAGCCCACCCATGAAGGTTCCACAAATACCTAGAATATGAATATTCAATGTTTTTATCCTGTTGCTGGCTTAGAACGTGTTTTAAAAGCTGCTACGCCGCTCGATTGCTGCGTTGCGCGGTGCTCGAAAATCTCATGTACGCTATTGTACACTCCGGTTTCTGCGCTCCGTGCGCCTTGCACTCGAACCGCTCGCGACGCTTTTAAAACACGTTCTGAATTTGTCATCTAATACCAATCTCAATAAGTTCTCATTGTTACCTTCTCCAAAGGGAGAAGGCCA
>PMDM01000416.1 GCA_003155565.1 Methylococcaceae bacterium
ATGGCTTTGTTACTGGGAATGCCAGTGCTATGGACTGATGTCACCGATGCTTGGCGTTTGCCCCGTCGTAGAGATCGACTCATCATTGATGCCGCTGGCATGATCGCCGAATTGACCCTTGCCGTGCTGGCGACAATATTATGGACGATGCTCCCCGATGGCCCATTACGTAGCGGCAGCTACTTATTGGCAAGTAGCGCATGGTTAATCACGCTAGGCATCAACCTTAATCCGTTCATGCGTTTTGACGGCTATTATCTACTTTCCGATGCTTTTGATATTCCCAACATGCAAGACCGTTCCTTTGCGTTGGCGCGTTGGTGGCTTAGGGAAAGCCTGTTCGGATTTGGAATAGCGCCACCAGAAAATTTTCCAAAGAAACGCCAACAGCTTCTTAACATCTACGCTTACAGTGTTTGGTTTTACCGCCTCATCCTGTTTACCGGTATCGCCTGGGTCGTCTATTATTTCTTCTTTAAAGCCTTGGGATTGGCCTTGTTTGCCGTAGAAATCGGCTGGTTTGTCATCCTGCCTATTATCAAAGAAGTTGCGGTGTGGCGGAAATTGATTGTTGCACGGGGTGCGCCCCTACATCCACGTCCGGCATGGCTAGTGCCGCTGGTGATGTTAGCCCTTTTGTTTATACCCTGGCAGTCACATCTCTTTGTTCCAGGGCTGTTTAAGGCAGAATCTGAATACACTTTCTACTGTATTGAACCCGCCCAGGTGCAGGAAGTTTTGGTAAAAGAAGGCGACCTCGTAAAAGCCAATCAAATTCTCGTTAAATTGGCATCCCCGGATTTAGATTACAAAATAACAGCTTCGCAGCTTAAATTAGATGAATTGACACAAAGGCTGGCATCCCAAAGCCTGGAAGTGAAGCTGGCACGCAATAACCCCAAGGATTATGAAGAACTCCAATCAACACGGGCAGAACTGACAGGATATCAGGAAGTGAAGAAAAAGCTCACCGTTCGGGCGACTTTTCCAGGACGTGTAAGGGATTTGTCTGATGTGCTTCGTCCAGGCGAATGGTTAGCCAAAGATGAGCCTTTGGGCATCGTCGAAAGTCCAACGGCTTCTGTTATTGCTTACGTCGAAGAAGCCGATCTAGCGAAGCTAAAAACAGGCGGCGTAGGCCGATTTTATCCCGAAGGCGGCGATCTATCGCCATTCCCGGTAAAAATCACAAGTATAGACAGCACCGGAACCCGCGAATTGAAAGTAGAGGAACTGGCATCCAATTATGGCGGCGGCATTGCCGTAAGGCCAGATAAAGAGAAAGAACACCACCTGATACCCGAGCAAGGGATTTACCGGGTCGTAATGCAAACAGAAGCAACAGAATTAACCCAAAGCAGTACGGTTCGCGGCAGATTATCCATATCAACGGTGGCAGAAAGTATCGCAGATAGGCTGATGCGCCTAACCGTTGTGGCAGTGGTTAAAGAAAGTGGTTGGTAGCAAAGCGGGATTAAAGCAGTTGTCAGGGCCTTTTTCTTTAAGATTCAAGCTCAATTAGCATTGGAAGAGGCTGCGATTGGCGCAGGATATTGTGTTTTTTGTCCGAATATATCGACAAAACATCCCCAATATATACAATTGTCCGACATAAGTTAAAGTTGCTCTTAACCTCTGCTATTATTGAGCGACCACAAATAGTCCAAGGGTGGGCTAAATAGTGTGCAGCTCATCCAACGGAACGGAACTTCGTGGGTTCCTTGCAAATGAATAACATTACGTGCTATGACAACACAACTAGATAAAAGCACAAATACCGTTTGGCATCACGCGACAGTCACTCGGAAGCGTAGAGAAGAAAAAAACAAACACAAATCGGTTGTGCTTTGGTTTACCGGTTTATCTGGGGCGGGTAAATCAACCTTGGCACATGCCGTTGAAGAACAATTATTTCAAAACGGCTTTAACACGTTTGTGTTGGATGGTGATAATATCCGTCATGGGCTGTGTGGCGATTTAGGTTTTAGCGATGAAGGTCGCAAGGAAAATATCCGCCGTATCAGCGAAACCGCAAAACTTATGCTGGAAGCTGGTGTAATCACACTTACTGCTTTTATCTCGCCTTTTCGTGTTGAACGGGCTATGGCTAGAAGCCTTATGCCGCATGGGGATTTTATAGAAATACATTGTTACTGCCCTTTATCTGTTTGCGAACAGCGTGATGTTAAAGGGCTTTATAAAAAGGCACGCAACGGTGAAATTAAAGATTTTACCGGTATATCTTCGCCCTATGAAGAACCTGAAAAGCCGGAACTGCGTATCGACACCAGCGCCCTTACACTAGAGGAAAGTGTGCAGCAAGTCATGGCACTGCTACGTTTACGAAATATACTTCCTACACCGGAAATTACCGATGCACTATGACGTATTTAATGGTGATGCGGATGGTATTTGTGCCCTTATCCAGCTTCGTCTCGATCAACCGATTGAATCAACTCTGATAACAGGTATTAAACGCGATATACAATTGCTGGATAAGGTCTCCGTTAATCCAGGTGACAGTCTGACGGTATTGGATATTTCCTTTGAAAAAAACAGCCACCGTGTCACTGAGCTTTTAAGTTCAGGCGCTTCCATTTTTTATGCGGATCACCATCAGTCCGGCGATATTCCAACCCACCCTAATTTAAAAACGCTGATTGATACAGATAATGCTATATGTACCAGTCTTCTTATCAATAATCATCTGAATGGAAAATTTCCTCTTTGGGCAGTGACAGCGGCTTATGGTGATAACCTAAATCAAAGCGCTGAGAACTTAGCGTCAGCCCTGTCTATTGATAGTCCTAAACTGGAAACCTTGAAAAACCTGGGGATCTATATCAACTATAACGGCTATGGTAGCAGTGTGAGTGACCTGCATTTTGCGCCGGATGTCTTATATCAGGAAATGGTTCGCTATGCGTCGCCTTTCGATTTCATTTCGGGGAACTATGCCGTTTTTGAGAAATTGGAGAATGGCTATAAGGAAGACATGACTAATGCAGGCAATATCAAACCAGAGTATGAAAGCAATGCAGTTGCTGTGTTTATATTGTCCGATTTAGCTTGGGCGCGGCGGGTAAGTGGAGTTTTTGGCAACCATTTGGCTAATCTAAATCCTGGGAAAGCCCATGCAGTGCTTTCTTATAACAAGGATGGTGGTTTTCTTGTTAGCGTGAGGGCACCTTTAAGCAATATGGTAGGAGCGGATGATTTTTGTTCAGGGTTTGCTACGGGTGGCGGTCGAAAATCAGCAGCGGGGATTAACCATTTGCCGAAAGACCAACTAAGTGTGTTTATTGACAGGTTTGATACGTTCTATTCTGCGAAGATGGCTTAAAAAGCGGCTATCAATAACTACGTTGCACAGAAAAACTCGCCAAGGCTAATAAGGCTTGTTTGTACTCACTGTCCGGTAAAACATCTAACGCTGCCATTGCTTTTTGGGCTTCCTCGTTAGCACGTTGCTCGGTGTATTCTATCGCTTTGCTGCTTTTTACGATGCCGTAGACTTCATTGAACGCGTCACGGTTACCATTTTTTATGGCATCAATAATAACGTTGGCTTCTGATGGGCTGCTGTTTCTGATGGCATAAATCAAGGGTAAAGTAGGTTTGCCTTCGGCGAGGTCGTCGCCAAGGTTTTTACCTAGCTCTTCTTTCGTGGCTTTGTAGTCCAAAGCGTCGTCTATTAATTGAAAGGCAATGCCTAGATGTTGACCATATCGAGAAAGTTTTTCTTCAATTTCAGCATTAGCATTGGATACAACCGCCGCCAGTCGTGTAGCGGCGCTGAATAAAATAGCTGTTTTTCTGGAGATGACTTCCAGGTATTTGTCTTCTGTAGTCTCGGGATTGTTGCAGTTAAGTAGCTGAAGAACTTCACCTTCGGCAATAGCTGTGGTCGTCTTGGAAAGGATTTCCATAACTCGCATAATGTTGGTGCGTACCATCATCTCAAAAGCGCTTGAATAAAGGTAGTCACCCACCAGGACGCTAGCGGCATTGCCCCAGACGGCATTGGCTGATTGTTGGCCGCGTCGCAGGTCTGATTCATCGACTACATCGTCGTGCAATAGCGTAGCCGTGTGGATAAACTCAACCACTGCGGCGAGTACCAGATGATTGTGCTCAATCTGGCCTATTGCTTTGGCAGCGAGCAGTAAGAGCATGGGGCGTAATCGCTTACCGCCATTGCTTACTATATAATGTCCCATCTGATTGATGAGCAGCACATCCGAGCTAAGTTGCTTGATAATCAGTGCATCAACGGCTTTGGCTTCGTCACTGGTTAAACGCTTTATAGACTCAAAGTCAATGGGAGCTGACGCGGCTGTAAGTAAAATTGATGCCATTATTTAGTACGAAGTAAGCAAGTCGAAGTGCATATCATGACGAAGACTACAAAAATTTAACAGCGCATTATAGCTGAATACAAGTTGAATAGCCCAGTCTAATTGAGACGAGCTATTGGCGATCTTAAAGGACATTTGGTTCAAAGTCTTTGTGTTACTTATCCTATTAATAGAATATTGATTTGACGTGGGGCGGTTTTAAAAATACAATTACAGGTTAATCATAGTAAGTTAATGCTTTATGGAGTTGTGGCCGATGTATGCGGTAATTCAAACAGGTGGTAAACAGTACCGCGTTGAGGAAGGTACGTACTTAAAGGTAGAAAAGCTTGAGCTTGGCACCGGTGACAGTATTGAGTTCGATAAGGTTCTAATGTTCCAGTCAGATGACACTGTCAAAGTCGGTGTGCCTTATATCGAAGGGGCTAAGGTTACGGCGACGGTATTGTCTCAAGGACGGCATAAAAAAATCAAGATCATTAAATTCAGAAGACGGAAGCACCATATGAAACAGATGGGGCATCGTCAGTTCTATACGGAAATCCAGATTACTGGCATTTCCGCTTAAAAGCAGGAGTTAAAGATGGCTCATAAGAAAGCTGGAGGTAGTACCCGTAATGGTCGCGATTCCAATGCAAAAAGATTAGGCGTTAAGCGTTTTGGCGGCGAAAGTGTCATTGCTGGCAATATTATTGTTCGTCAGCGTGGCACTCATTTTCATCCTGGTGTCAATGTGGGTTGTGGCAAAGACCATACCTTATTTGCAACCTCTGACGGTAAAGTCGTTTTTGAAGTGAAAGGCCCAAAAAGCCGCAAATTTGTCAGTATTGTAGCTGCATAGGACATCCTCTGTTGCGTTGTTGGCAACAGATTCAGTTTGCAAAAAGCTCCGCTCATCAAGTGACGGGGCTTTTTTTGTTTTAGCGGGTTGAGATACCACACTGTGAATTATGAAGTTTGTTGATGAAGTAGTCGTTCGTGTAGAAGCCGGAGATGGCGGCAATGGTGCCATAGGGTTTCGCCGCGAAAAATATATCCCCATGGGTGGACCCGATGGCGGCGATGGTGGTGATGGCGGTTGTGTCTATCTGATCTCTGTTGAGAACGTGAATACCCTGGCGGATTTTCGTTTTCATACCGTACATAGGGCAGAACGCGGACAAAACGGCATGGGTCGTAACTGTACTGGCAGAAAAGGCGAGGACTGTTATGTGCCCGTACCCTTAGGTACACTGGTATCCGATGCCGACACTGGTGAATTGATCGGTGATTTGACCAAAGTTGGCGAAACCCTACTGGTTGCCAAAGGCGGATTTCATGGCCT
>PMDM01000315.1 GCA_003155565.1 Methylococcaceae bacterium
TTTAGCAAAAGTCATTTCTACTTTGCTGTTGACCTGGGTTTGACCTATTCCGTCCAAATAATATTCAATAGGATCTTCTACGGTCAGGATATTACGGCTGCGTTCATTGAGTTGATTGACGATCGCGTATAAGCTGGTGGTTTTACCAGAACCGGTAGGCCCGGTAACCAAAATAATGCCATGCGGACGTTCAATCATATCCTGGATACTATTCAGCTCATGATCGGCCATGCCTATCTGCCTTAAACTGAGCTGGTTTGCCTGTTTGTCGAGNNGACCATCCTGCGGTAGCCGCTTTTCTGCAATATCAAGTTTGGCCATGACCTTGAGACGCGAAATAACCATCGGCGCGAATTCGCGTTGTGGTTCGATTATCTCCCGCAAAGTGCCGTCAACCCGGAAGCGCACCACCATCCGCTTTTCATAGGATTCAATATGAATATCCGAGGCGTTTTCCTTGATTGCTTCGGTGAGCAGCGCGTTGATCAGGCGAATGATCGGCGCTTCGTCTGCACTCTCCAGCAGGTCTTCTGGCTTGGGCAGATGCTGTGCCATGTCGGCCAAATCCAGGTTTTCATGCAGATCATTGACCATTTGCTGAGCATGACCGGCTTTTTGTTCGTAAGCAGTCTGGAGCAGAACATCAAAAATGGCTTCGCTGGTTTGTTCGAATTTAACCGGTTTTCCAATAAACCTGCGAATCTCAAATAATGCGTGGCTCGGTGTTTTTTGCAGATAAACGATTGCTGCTGTGTTTTCCGATTGTTCTTTAACGAGGATACCGTATCTTTTGGCAAAACTGTAGGAAGGCAATCTAATACCATGATCTATGACTTCCATACCTAGCGCCATATCACCGCTCATCTTCGGGGTCTAGGCGAGATAATAGGATATCTAGGCCTGACGGGTGCAAGATCGGGCAGTATTGGAGTAGGCTCGTTCGGCATCAGAAATACGCCATCTTTTCCGGATCGCTGTTGACGGTAGCGTAGNNAATGAGGCTTTTTCTGGATCACGCATGATCACAGGCCGCAGGAAAACCATTAAATTCCTTTTTATTACATTCGATTTACGGTCTTGGAACAAATGCCCTAAGTAAGGTATATCACCTAACAACGGTACCTTATCCACAGTTTCCGTAACATCATCCTGGATGAGGCCTCCCAAAACTAGAATCTTACCGTCATCGACCATAACCGTGGTTTCTATCTCCCGTTTACTGAGAGTTGGGCCGGTAGTAGGGCTATTTGAAATGACACTGGACACTTCCTGTTTGACTTTAAGCTTGATGGCATTCCCTTCATTTATTTGTGGCGTGACTTCAAGCTTGACACCAACATCTTGTCGTTGGACCGTTTGAAAAGGATTAGACGATCCGCTGGTATTGGTCGTGAAACTGCCACTCACAGTAGGAATATTTTGTCCAACCAGAATACGGGCTTCTTCATTATCCAAAGTCACAAGGGAAGGCGTCGAAAGTACATTGACATTAGTGTCTTGTGCAAAAGCATTGAGCAAGGCACGTAACTCACTTCCTACAAAGTAACCAACGCTCAAAGTTTTTCCCGCGTTGGCTGCAAAATCACCCAGATTATTAGTGATTGATTTAGCGGAAACACCGTCTTTGACAGGCTTGGTACGCCACTCAACACCAATTTCCTGGTCTTTCGTATAATTGACTTCAGCAATAATCGCCTCAATATGAACCTGGGCACGTCGGATATCCAGTTGCTGCACAACTTCTAGTAGTGAGCGCATCTCCTCATCGGGCGCAGTAATCACCAAGGCGTTGGTCGCTTCATCCGCGCGTATATCGACATCTTTTTTGGTGCTTTCTGGCGTTTTGGCTTGACCATTGTCCTTGCCTTTGGATTCTTTAATGCCGGTCAATGTCTCAACCAATTCTTTGGCCTCTGCATAGTGCAAATAAATTACTTTCGTGTTGCCCTCGTTGTCATCGGAAGGCGCATCAAGATTGGCAATTATCGACTGCAATTCACGACGTGAAGCGGGATCACCGCCCAGTAAAACAGTATTTGACCGTTCGTCGGCAACTACGGAAGGAATAAATGCGCCGATTTTCCCGGCATATCTGCCTGTAATAATCTTCGTCAAAGTTTCAGCGACCCTTAACGCGTTGGCGTGCCTGAGATTGATCAGATCAATTTTACTGTCTCCGCTTTTATCCATTTTGATTATCATTTCAGCTAGGCGGTTAACGTTGCCCGCTGTGTCCGACAGGATAATGACATTGCTGCCGGGATTTGCCGCCATAAACGCATGTTGCGGCATCAATGGCAATAGTATTGTCACCATTTCCGTCGCATCGACGTGATGTAATTGAATCATTCTGGTTAACAGCCCGTCATCACCGAACCCCGACTCAGCAAACTCCTGTTTGGCATTGATGTTGGGTACAATTTTTACAATATTGCCGCTGGTCACCGCTGAAAACCCATGCACTTTTAAGATCGACAGAAAAATCTCATAGATTTGCGAAGCCCGCATGGGTCTTGAGGTTATTACCGTCACTTTTCCAGTTACCCGAGGATCAACAATAAAATTTTTGCCGGTAATATCCGCCACTGTATCAATCATGGCTTTCATGTCCACTTCGTTCAAATTAAGTGAGAATTCATCTTTTTCTGCCATCAAAACAGTACAAAAAAAAGTCAACACAAGACCTATTAGCAAACGAATGAGCATAAACTTGATACGTATGTTTAGGAAGTTATTAAGTTTTTGCCAGCAATTTCGTTTTTTCCCTTTCCATAGAGAGGGATTCGCGTTGGTTATTACGCAGCAGAATCACCTGTTGTTTTGCTATCGAATGCAAAGTGGTGCCGCCCGGCACTTCATCACCTGGACGATATTTTTTTTGTATATGGTCGTCAGTCTCAATAATCGCATAACTGGTTTTTTTTTGATGGGGCAGAAAAAAAACGCCCAACAATTTGAGTTGCAGTTGTGTCTCTTGGGGTATTGCTTGTTGCCCGCTATTTAGAGCGGTTATGGCTCCAGGTCGCCCAAGCAAATGCCAGTCTTTGATAAGCAGAAAATCCATTTGTTTTTTTTCGATTTTTTCTTGAGTCGGCTGTTCTGATTCAGATGCTAGTGCGGCCACAAGCGCAGGATTACCGGAAGTTTGGATAGTTACAATGCCTACATAAAGTAAATAGGCTAACGCAGAAATAAGGGTGACATGCGGCATGGCTTTGTTTTCAGAATAACGCATTTGAAAACGGCTCAGCATAGCTTTAACGAATATGAGTTTTGTCATATATTCATTATCCGACAGAAATATGACTGTTTTATGACGTAGCTGCACTAAATGCGAACACTTAGATATACAGGCGCAAGTAGGCTAAATTATCCGTCTATTCGCTTATGAAATATTCTTACCATGAATCACAAGGTAGTGGGTTAAACCTGTTGTCAGGCATAAATATCGCGCCCAAACTCGACCTTGTTAATTAACAGCCCAACAACAATATCGTGCATTTTCTCCAGCTTTGAAAAGCAAAGGGTACGGCGTGTCAATCGTTTGGTCCAGGTTCTA
>PMDM01000444.1:0-4134 GCA_003155565.1 Methylococcaceae bacterium
GCGCCCGTGCCTGCGTGATGATGTCCTCGACCGATCTCTCCGTCATGCCGGGATAATGTTCCAGCGTCATTTCAGCAACGCTGTCGCCCTCATTCAGGTCGCGCACCACGCCGATGAAACTCGCGATGGCGCCGATGCCCGGATTATCCTTGCGCAGCAACGCAATCTCCTGGCTGATGTCGAAATCCTCGGTCTGCACGGCACAAATTTTTACCTTCACCTCAACCTCCGGTCACCGGTGGAAAAAACGCCACTTCATCACCATCTTGCACTTGAAAATCCAGTTCGGAATATTCCATATTGACCGCGACCAATAAATTATCTGGGATTGGTTTCCCTAATGTATCAAGCTGCCAAACGTCCCGTACCGTCATTGCTTGCGTAAACTCCAAATCACCCTCCGACCTGCCCACACGTTCACCCAAACTTGCAAAATAACGTACTTTAATTGACATAGACATTCCCGCAGCCACACAATAAACACATCAATCCTGATGGCTTCACTGTACTAAAACCTAATTCTACCCATAAATGACTTACACACCACATTTTAATCAAGCGGGTGAAGCCCACATCGTCGATATCAGTGAAAAATCAGTTACCCAGCGTATGGCGATTACCGAGGGTTACATTGAGATGCAAGCGGATACGCTAAAACTGATTGTCGAGATGGGGCATAAAAAAGGCGATGTCCTCGCCATAGCCAGGATTGCGGGGATCATGGCCTGCAAGAAAACAGCGGAATTGATTCCGCTCTGCCATCCGATTTTCATAACCCATGTCGAGATTGACCTCGCTCCAGAGCTAGACACCAACCGTGTACGTTGCCAAGCCACAGTCAAAACCACCGGCCAGACAGGCGTAGAAATGGAAGCGTTAACCGCCACGCAAATCGCCCTGCTCACCATCTATGACATGTGTAAGGGCTTGGATCGCGGCATGGTGATTCAATCCGTCCGGTTATTGGAAAAAGAGGGCGGCAAATCAGGCCGTTGGTTAAGTGTGTAATGGCTTATTTCTCGGATGCACTTTCTGTAGCCATTCAACTCATTTTGAAGTTTGATCCCAAGGTTTACGAAATAGTCTGGACCTCATTGAAAATCTCACTGATCGCCACCACCTTTTCCGGTTTATTGGGTGTATTCCTGGGGGTCTGGGGGGTATCAAAGAATTTATCGGTAAAACGCTGGTCAGACACACGCTCAATACCCTGATGGCAATGCCTACCGTGATGATAGGCTTGATCTTTTATGGGTTGCTCAGCCGTAAAGGGCCATTAGGGGAATTCGGCCTATTATATACGGAGGATGCCGTTATTCTGGGTGAAGCCTGCCTTATTCTGCCCATAATCATGAACATGACTTTACTGGCTGTCGATTCTGCCGATAAACGCTTTTTGACTACCTTAAAGATTCTTGGCGCTAAAACACACCAGCAAATCGGCCTAACCTTGAGCGAATTACGTTATGTTATCAGTGCGGGCATTATTACCGGATTTGGCCGCGCCATCGGCGAAGTCGGTGTCGCGATGATGTTGGGCGGCAACATACAAGGGGTTACACGCACCATGACTACCGCCATCGCAATGGAAACCGGAAAAGGTGATTTTGAATTGGGTTTAGCCTTAGGCATTTTGCTTTTGCTAATCGCATTGACCGTCAACCTGTTATTTCACTTACTGAAAAACAAACCTGAATACTAGATCGAGCTACTCTTGGTATTTGCTACACTACGAACAAAAAATAACAACTGAGAACCCTATGCTAATTACATTAAAAGAACTCGCGGCCTTATGTGATGCCCGAATTGAGGGCGGCGATCCGTCGGCTAGCATCCATTCTGCGGCGGACATCACCAGCGCTCAACAAGGCCAAGTCACGCAACTGACAAACGCTAAATACGTTCGGCATATCAAAAACTCGACCGCAACGGCTTGCTTTATTGCCGAAGGTTTTGTTGTTGAGAATATTCCAGAAAATACGGCATTACTTATCTGCGCCGACCCGGAAATGAGCTTTATTAAAGCTGTCGAACAATTACATCCGGCTAAGGTATATAACAGCCAGATTGCCGACCAAGCAATTATCGACGATACCGTAACATTAGGCCATGACCTGTTTATCGGCCCTTATGCTGTCATCGGCGAATACACTACAATCGGTGATAACACAGCGATACTGGCTGGCACTTATATCGGCAACAATGTGACCATTGGCCGAAACTGCCGAATCCATCCATATTCCGTGATCTACGACGATACCATTATCGGCGACAACGTTATTATCCACTCTGGGGCTATCATTGGCGCTGACGGTTTTGGTTATAAATTCAGGAACAATGCCCATATTAAAGTCCCTCAAGTCGGCAATGTGGTCATTGAAGATAATGTCGAAATTGGTGCCAACACCTGTATCGACAGGGGCGCATTAGGCAGCACCACCATAGGCATGGGCAGCAAAATAGATAACTTGGTACAAATCGGCCACAACAATAAAGTTGGCAAGCACGTTATCATGTGCGGACTGACTGGAGTTTCCGGTTCATGTACTATCGAGGATTATGCCATTCTGGCGGGCAGCTCAGGTATCGCCGACCATGTGACTATCGGACAAGGTGCAGTGGTTATGGCAAGGTCAGGCGTAGCAGGAGATGTGCCGGCAGGTTCACAATTTTTTGGCAGCCCCGCTAAAGACAAGAAAACGGCATACAAGGAGCAAATTGCAATCAGTAAATTGCCTGAGTTGATTAAAAAGGTAAAAGCATTGGAAGAAGAAATCCGCCAGCTCCAAAATCAAAGCTAGGTTACGTTCAGATGGTTCGAGGAAGGATGTGGTGTAGGGGAAAGGTGGGGCTGACTTAATTTGAAGTTAAATATGTTGCCCTTTAGGCTAAACCTGAAGGGCAACATTAAAACACAAAGCTTTACTTAGCGACGTTGTTGGCGCCTAGTTGTTGGTGTTTTTTGTTTAAGTTAGCATCAACTTCAGCGTTACTAGCGGCAACAGCTCCACTTTGTAAATGCTTGGTTTCATCTTTCTTCAGCATTACAACCAACAAAATGATACAAGCGATTGCAAAACCAACCCATACCCAGGTGTTATCTTTTTCTTGTGCTTCAGCCATTTTAAAATCCTCTATAGTTATTAATATTTTTTTATCCCCCCCTCTTGCGAGAGAGCAACTCAACAAATTCTGTGAGTAGGTTGTCGAAGTATTTTCAACGGTGTAATTTTTAACACGAGATAAGGGGT
Source organism: Methylococcaceae bacterium (assembly GCA_003155565.1). GTDB lineage: Bacteria > Pseudomonadota > Gammaproteobacteria > Methylococcales > Methylomonadaceae > Methyloglobulus. Next base: position 3,252 of record PMDM01000444.1, read on the forward strand.
TGTGTCAAAGCTATATATAAAAAAACCGATGAGAAATGAATTTTTTTTATAATAACCAGTCGCAGCACTCACTTTGTCTCTCTGCAATTTGTTAACATTATGAAATATAAAGCCTGTGAAAATTAGCTTCACAGGCAGATTCCCTCCTACGTAAGAACCGTAAAACCCTCAAATCCCCGTCTGCTTAACAGCCAACAAGTCTTTGTCATTGCAGTAAAAAATTATCTGTTAAGCGATACGCCTAAGCCAACCAGAAAAACATCATAGCTCACCCGCAAAGTTGAATTTGCAAACAACCCGTGTCTGGTTTTACATGGGTAATTACCAATTCGAAGCCCTAAGACTGTAACAGCTATCGCCTTGTTGACACAAAATCATCTCACTCCTGAGTAAGCAACTTCTTACATTAAGCAAGTCTACACTTTCATATTATTCATATTCGGATAAAATAGCCTATAAAAATAATTTGACGCTTCCCATTGTGGGTGGTGCCAAGCTTAATAAGCTTGATTTACCGAGGCAACCCTATGCAACAAAAACTTCCTGCCATTTTATGGGGTAGCATCCTGCTGCTTATCCATACTGTCGGTTTCGCAGCAACTGACTTACCCCCATCGGCTAAAGTTGACATAGGCCCTGTAGAAGCGGTCTGTTCCAACTTCATCTCTCCAGAAGCCCGTAAAGCACAGGTTATTGATGGGGTAAATATACAAGAATCACTCTTGTGCGACCCTGATGCCCCAGAAGACATCGCAGCTTTTGTCAAAGGCACCAACAACATTTCCATGGAAACCCTGATGGCAACCCAGTTGGCTTCAGATGCCATCACTATGACCGATGACATGGATCATGACGGCGATCCAGACAAAATCATCATCAAACT
>PMDM01000444.1:4147-12645 GCA_003155565.1 Methylococcaceae bacterium
CCATCCCCAGTCATTCGTGTTGAACAAGACGATGTCGTCTGGATTGTCTTGGAAAACACCCACTATCTGCCCCACTCTATCCATCTGCACGGCATCGACCATCCATTCATGGATATGAGCGGCATGGGCAACGATGGAGTAGGACAGACCAGTAATATGGACACCATGCCTGGCGAAAGCAAAACGTATGTGATCAAACCCCGCCAAGCCGGCACCATGTATTACCACTGCCACGTACAGCCGCATGTCCATATCCCTATGGGCTTGCAGGGAATTTTTGTCGTCGAGGAAAATCGTCCGAACAATTGGCCGCAAACCTTCAACGTCGGCGGCGGACAAGTGCGCCACCCTTCGGTAGCAGTCTTGGAAAAGTACGCCAGGGAATATGATTTGCATTATCAATCGGCGGATAAAGNNTGATTGCCAAGCACATGAACATGGAATATGACATCACCGATGCCACCGATGATTATTTCATGCTCAATGGCCGTTCTTTTCCATATACCCTGCGTGAGTCGTTGATTCACATGGGCAAGGATGAAAAGGTAAAGCTGCGGGTTTTAAACGGGCATACCGAATCCTTCGCCCTACATATTCACGGCCATAAGCCGACCATCACTCACTATGACGGTGTCGATAATGGCCCAAGTTCCTATATTACCCGTGATGTCCATGGTATGGTGCCAGCCCAGCGTATAGATCTGGAATTGAGCGGCGTTGATGATGGCTTGCACAGTTTTGGCCAGGGTATCTGGATGTTCCATGACCATGTTGAAAAGTCGTTTACAACCAATGGACTTGGCGAAGGCGGTGATATTAGCCTGGTAGTTTACAAGGGTTTTCTTGATGATAAAGGCATCCCTTTAGCACATGGCATGAGCCTCGCCCCTTATTTCAGCAAGACATTATGGAAAGGAAAATATCCAATTTGGCAGGATTATGATGCTTGGCAAAGCTTGGGCCTACCCGACTTGAAAGCTGGGTATGAACCTGCCAAGGTAGCCGTGCAAAAAGCGCCAGTTCAACTTGGTGCGAGTAGTGCGACAGTTACACAACAAGACTCTGTAGCGACTAAACTTTTTTATGGTTTCTTACTTGGCTTAATCAGCTATCTGGCGATTGTTAAACGGAATTTAATTTTAGCGATTGCCCGCCAATTGCTGGATAAAACAATGGCGTTGTTGCCTAAAAAAGGAAGCTGATGGTTATGTGATTGCCCGGTTATTTCATATTCGATGAAGCAACCGGAAAAAATAATGCCCACAAGATGCCCCCTAACCGTCCCGTCGTCTTATCATTTTCTGGTCACGATCCCAGCGGCGGCGCGGGTGTTCAGGCAGATATAGAAACATTCGTTAGTCATCAGTGTCATGCCGTCAGCGTCATTACGGCGCTGACAGAGCAAGACACGCTGAATGTAAAAAAGCTTATCCCCCAAAACCCCGATAATATTATCAACCAAGCGACAACCCTAATGGCGGACATCCCTGTCAAAGCCATCAAGATTGGCTTGCTTGGTCATCCTGAAACCGCCCTGGCAGTTCAGAGCATACTCAAACAACACCCACACATTCCAATTGTTTTCGATCCGGTACTCGCTGCTGGCGGTGGCGCAGACTTATCGGATGATAGCTTGATTAAAGCAATCAACGATTTACTTTTGCCTTATACAACCGTATTAACACCCAATAGCGAAGAAGCACGCAGACTGACCGGATTAAGCGATCTCAAGGAATGCGGTCTCAGCTTGTTGGAAAAAGGCTGCGACTATGTGCTGATTACCGGCACCCACGAAACCACCCCAGAAGTCAGCAACCAACTGTTCCATAATGGACAATGTATAGAGACCTATACCTGGAATCGCTTGCCTTACAGTTATCACGGTTCCGGCTGCACACTCGCCGCCAGCATAGCCGCCTTATTGGCGCGAGGTTTGGATGTATTGGATGCCATTGCCGAAGCCCAGGAGTTCACCTGGAATTCCTTAAAATCTGCCTACCAACCCGGTAAAGGCCAGCACAACCCTAACCGCTTTTACTGGGTGGATGATGAATGAAGGCTTTTCCAACCCGTGGTCTTTATGCCATAACCCAAACCCAGAATAACCAAATCAAGCCCAAATCAGCCGATGCCCTTTTCGAAGCTGTGGCTGCCGCTATTCGTGGGGGGGCAGTTGTCATCCAGTACCGGGATAAAAACACGACTGACGCACCTTTCGTTGCCCGTGAGTTAGTTAAAATCTGCCACCAACATAACATCCCACTGATTATCAATGATGATATAGATCTCGCCATTCTTGCTAAGGCAGACGGCGTTCACATTGGCAGAGACGACGGTGAAATAATCGAAGCCAGAAAGCGTTTAGGAAATGCCGCTATCATCGGCGTATCCTGTTATAACTCAATCGAACAGGCATTGAATGCACAAGCCTTGGGTGCAACCTACGTTGCCTTTGGAAGGTTCTTTCCTTCAACATCTAAACCATTGGCAGCTCCAGCCGATATTGACACCCTACGCAATGCAAAACAAAAAATACAACTTCCAATCGTTGCCATCGGCGGGATTCTGCCGGAAAATGGCGGTCAATTGCTGGCGAGTGGCGCTGATTTATTGGCGGTTATCGGAGGTGTATTTGACCATGAACCAGAACAAGCGGCATTGGCTTATCAATGCTTATTTGAGAATTGAACCCTACTGATGAAGACTATCATTAGCCTTGTTTTTTTGACCTTGTTCTCCTGTACTTCTATCACAAAAATGCCAGAACAAGCATTTAGCCCAGGCAAACAAATCGCCTTTAGCCGCGACAAAGGCAATTGCCTTGCGTGTCATGCCATTGAAGACGGTGAATATCCTGGTAATATTGGCCCTGCTTTGAAAGCCTTATCAACCCGATTTAAAAACAAACAGCAACTCCGCGAGCAAATATGGGATGCGACCCAATTTAACCCAGAAACCAGCATGCCCCCTTTTGGAAAAAACAAGATAATCAGTTCAGAAGAAATTGACCAAGTCGTTGACTATCTTTGGGGTATAGAATAAACCTTCGATAAACATAAGAAAAATAGCTATGAAAGTTAATCGTAGAAAATTCCTAAAAACAACTATTGCTTTCAGTGCGGCCGGGATAGCTTTGTTGGAATCAACTTTAGCAAAAGCAGAATGGCTAGCCGCCTATTTCGCACCCGGCCCGTTCGATGCAACCATGAAGCAACTGCTCAAAGGCAAGCCCATCGTTGAAACCGATAAAATCGACCTGAATATCCCTGAGATCGCGGAAAACGGTGCCTTGGTCCCAGTTACCGTGACCAGTAGCATTAAAGATATTCAAAGCATCGCCATAGTGGTCGAACAAAATCCGGTTCCATTGGTAATTCAGGCGCAGCTAATGCCCGAACTTGAACCTTTTATGTCGGCACGATTAAAAATAGCCAATACTTCATTCGTGTTTGCCTTGGTTGAGACCGAAAAAGTTTGCTACAGCGTAAAGAAAAAAGTGAAAGTCACCATCGGCGGGTGTGGAGGTTAATATGTCCAGCATAAAAATACGCACCAAACGTCTGGACGGCAATACCCAAATCCGCACCTTGATTTCCCACCCCATGGAACATGGGCGAAACAAAGATAAAGTCACTAACAAACTCATTCCCGCGCATTACATTCAGGTATTGACTGTTACCCATAACGGCAAAACCATCGCCACCTGTAATATGGGCGCGGGGATTTCCAAAGACCCTTACTTTGCTTTTTTGTTAAAAGGCGGTAATCCGGGAGATGCAATCGTCATAAACTGGGTTGATAATTTAGGTAATAAGGATTCTGAAAAGCATACGATTACCTGATTCAATTTTGTCAGATGGCACGAACATTTTAAAGAGAAGCAAGATTTTGCGCCTCTACGAACCACCCATGGCACTGGATAACCGCTTCCAGGCGAGTATGATGCATACTGACACGACAGCACTAATCCATACAATTGATTTTTTATTGATGATTCCTTACCCCAAAAAATCTGCCAAACTAATTATGGGAAATCCCCTGTGGCGCAGACTGTCATTAATCCTAATTAGTTTTCTAATCGCCCTGCCCTTATACGCCACACCCAAGCAAGATCAAGCTGCGTTCAGAAAACATTATCAGCTAGTTTTCCCCCAGCTAAAACTGGCTGACTACGCTAACGGCGTTTATGCAATTGATGAGATTGCTCGGCAATCCTGGCTAGCGATTGAAGAATTTCCGCCTTACGAAACCGCTATCGAAGAAGGAAAAAAACTTTTCAACACAGCTTTCTCAAACGGTAAACATTATGCCCATTGTTTTCCAAATAAAGGCATAGCCGATGAATACCCTAAATGGAGCAAAACCCAGGGTGAAGTGATTACCTTAGCCATAGCAATCAACAACTGCCGAACAAGCCAACATGAGCCTGCATTACCCTACGAAAAAGCCGATATGGTTAACCTACTCGCCTATCTGTCCCATACCTCACGCGGCAAGCCAATTCACGTTACCATCCCAAAAAACGACCCACGCGCTATGTCCGCCTATGAACAAGGCAAAGCCTTCTATTATCAGCGTCAGGGACAGTTAAATTTTTCCTGCGCCACTTGCCACATTCAAAATGCCGGAAAAAAATTACGCTCCGAAATCTTAAGCGCCTCCTTAGGCCACACCAGTAACTGGCCGACTTACCGCCTTAAGTGGGGTGAAATAGGCAGCTTACACCGCCGCTTTGCCGAATGTTTAACCCAGATAAAAGCCGAACCCCTACCCGAACAAAGCGTTGAATTTCGCAATCTGGAATATTTTTTGAGTTATATGGGCAATGGCATCCCCATATCCGGGCCTAGTACACGTAAATGATTATTACAAAACCGAGCTGTACCGATATTGATGAAACTGGCCTAATCTCCGTTAACCAAGCGCTGTTGCTGATTTTAGCCGATGTCCAGCAAGCCAGAGGCTACGAACGTATAGCTATAGAAAACACGCAAAGGCGTACCCTTTCAGAAGTCATCACCGCACCTTTTAACGTGCCTGCACATACTAACTCTGCTGTTGACGGTTATGGCATTTGTTGCGCCGACTTATCTCAACATGCCATCACTAAACTTGAAGTTATCGGCGAGGCCTATGCGGGCGAACCGTTTACAGGAACCCAAAACCCAGGCCAGTGCATTCGCATCATGACGGGCGCAATAATCCCTGATAAGGTCGATGCTATCGTTATGCAAGAACATACAGAAAGACAACACGACACTATCCTGATCGACGACCGACACAAGCCCGGACAAAACATTCGCAAGGCGGGTGAGGATATAAGACGAGGGGAAACTATCTTACCGCCCGGCAGAGTCTTGACTTCCGCCGATATTGGCCTGCTAGCTTCATTGGGGATTGCTGAAGTCAACGTTAACCGAAAGCTCAAAGTGGCCATTGTCTCAACCGGCAACGAGATTCACAACATAGGTCAACCGCTAACTCTGGGAACAATTTATGACAGTAACCGTTATCTCCTGCTCACCATGCTGGATCGACCCGATATTGAAATCATCAACTTAGGCATCCATAAAGACAATCTGGAAGATTTAACAAAAGCCTTCCAGGAAGCCAGTGAGTATGCGGATGTTATTATTTCTACAGGTGGCGTTTCGGTTGGCGCAGCGGATTACACTAAAGCTGCTCTGCAAACTTCCGGTACAATTCGTTTCTGGAAAATCACCATAAAACCTGGACGGCCTTTGGCATTTGGTAAGATCAATCAATGCGTTTTCTTCGGCTTACCCGGCAATCCTGTCGCCGTTATGGTAACTTTTTACCAGTTTGTTTTGCCCGCCCTGGAGAAAATGCTGGGCATCAAAGACAAAGCCATCGCACCGATTTTTTTGGCACAAACCACCGAAGACTTACGCAAAAAACCGGGTCGCACCGAAGTCCAGCGCGGCATTATTGAACAAAACGCTGATGGGATTTGGACAGTCAAGACCACGGGAAAGCAAGGCTCAGGCATACTCCGCTCAATGAGCCTAGCCAATGCCTTTATTGTTCTCGACCACGGCCAATCTGCCATCAAAGCAGGCGAATGGGTTAAAGTCCAACCGTTTTCAAGTTTAATGTAAATTGTTTAGGCTCTGTCGTCGCTGCTTGTTCGCCATGATGTCTTTTTAAATTACTATCTATCCAATTGAAACAATCAATTGGATGAGTTTATGCTGAATATACTGCAGTTCACCCTTTTTACATGCGGTATTTTTTGCCGAACTATTGCAAGCAACTGCATGATAACTAGAATTACACTTTTAGAGTTGAATCCGCATTTTTTTAATTGAGTTTCTTTGAAAAATATCATAAGGTTTTGAAGAAAATGGTATAGATCGAGGTAGATACTCTGAGACCTTTGCAAAGGCATTCACAATGTTTAACGCGATCAGGTACGCTAACCATAGGATGCTGTCGACGTAAGGAGGCGCATCATTCGGGACATTGATTTGTGCATTTAGCGAATGATGTGCCTCGCTCCTTGGCACACCCTATTGCACTACTCGATCTTTTGAGCAGCCAGGTAGTCTTCATAANNGATTCCATATCAAGATGGTTGGTGGGTTCGTCCAATACCATGATGTTGTTTTTTTGCAAGATCAATTTACCGAACAACATGCGTCCCTGCTCACCCCCAGACAGGACTTTGACGGGTTTATTGATGTCATCCGACGAGAACAATAAACGGCCTAACGTGCCGCGTATCGCTTGATCGTCATCGCTTTCCTTGCGCCACTGCCCCATCCATTCGATAAGCGTGATATTTTCGGCAAAATCTTCGGCATGATCCTGTGCGTAATAACCAACCTCCGAGTTTTCCGACCATTTGACGATGCCTGTATCTGGTTTTAAATCACCAACCAGGGTACGCAATAGAGTCGATTTGCCGATGCCGTTTGGGCCGATAATCGCAACCCGTTCACCCACAGCAATCATCATCTTTAAGTCTTTGAATAGCGGCTCGCCATAACCCTTGCTCAAACTTTCAACTTCCAACGCCAATCGGAATAGCTTTTTGCCTTGGTCAAAGCGGATAAAAGGGTTTACCCGGCTGGAGGGTTTGACTTCGTCTAGCTTGATTTTTTCCAACTGCCTTGCGCGTGAAGTCGCTTGTTTGGCTTTGGAAGCATTCGCCGAAAAGCGGCTGACGAAGGTTTGCAGCTCGGCCATTTGGGTTTTTTTCTTGGCATTTCCTGCCAGCAACTGATCACGCACTAAGGTTGAAGCGGTCATGTAATCGTCATAATTACCCGGATAAACGCGCAGTTCGCCAAAATCCATGTCCGCCATGTGGGTGCAAACGCTGTTTAAAAAATGCCGGTCATGGGAGATAATAATCATGGTGCAATTGCGGTCATTGAGTACGTCTTCAAGCCAACGGATAGTGTTAATGTCGAGGTTGTTGGTAGGCTCGTCCAACAACATGATCTCAGGATTGGCAAACAAGGCTTGCGCCAGCAATACCCGCAATTTCCAACCCGGCGCTACGGCACTCATCAAGCCATAATGCTGTTCCTGCGGAATGTCCAAACCTAACAATAACTCCCCTGCCCTGGCTTCGGCGGTGTAGCCGTCCATTTCCCCAAACTCGACTTCCAGATCTGCTACCTGCAACCCTTCTGCTTCAGACATGTCTGGCAGAGAATAGATGCGGTCGCGTTCCTGTTTAATTTGCCAGAGTTCTTTATGCCCCATAATCACGGTGTCTATGACGCTGAATTCTTCATAAGCGAACTGATCCTGGCGCAAAATCCCCAAGCGTTCACCCGGACTGATACTGACGTTACCGGCTGAAGGCTCCAGGTCGCCGCTCAATATTTTCATAAAAGTCGATTTGCCGCAGCCGTTAGCGCCGATCAGTCCGTAACGGTTGCNNGGTTGCCGTCGCCAAATTTGACAGAAACGTTTTCAAACAGGGGCTTAGCCCCAAACTGCATAGTAATGTTTGCGGTGGATATCAAGATGTTGTTCCAAAATGGTGGGTAAAGGAGTGATGCCCAAGGTTTTGGGCTTTAGCTTTTAGGTTTGTTCCCTTGGCATTTTACAGCAAATAGCCTAGTTTCCGTTACACAATATCGAGGCCACTTGCATATAGGTAACACCTATTGTTGTATAGAAACTTGGTATTTTACAAGCTCGCTAGACAACTTATATTATTGATTTCCCCATCAATAATGATAGAGGCGAGCGTTATTATGAATAATGTGAAAAACCTATTGCTAGTGCTAGCATTGCTTTTTTTATTGATTCAATTCATTACCTTTATATTGGTTAAGTCAAAAGGTATTTGGGCTGGGTTATAGCTTATATTCATCTTAAATAAGCCAGGTGTTTTGTGAGTTGGTACTGACGTTAGGAAGCCCAACTTACAAGCTGAGTAAGTTGCCACGTCCGCAAAGTATTAATATGGCGCAAACGTCAAACCGTTTAGGGATGAGTTTATTAACCCAGTCTCGCGT
>PMDM01000274.1 GCA_003155565.1 Methylococcaceae bacterium
TTTCTTCTTTGCTGATTTTGCCGCTAACGCGCAGCACTTCTTTTTCTTTTTCAGTTAACGGCCCACCCATGCGTTGGTGTTTTTGGTCAACACTACTAACTTTAACCAGGCAGGTGCCGCATTCCCCATCCTGGCACTCATAATTGATCGGAATTTTGTTTTCCCGCGCCAGTTTCAGTAAAGATTCAGTATGACTGCCTGCGACAGCATAAACGGTTTTATCCCGGTATTCGGGATTTGAAAAGGTAACTAAAGCCATGGTTGACTCCTTAAAAAATAAGTTATAGATAGAATATCTGCTATTAAACCGGTTTAACGCTAATTTCGCCGCCCAAAACCTGTGCTTGACAGGCCAGACGGTTATGTTTGCCTGCCATGTTTTCACGCAAGACTTTATCTTCCAGAACGGATGGTTCGGTCAGGTTATTCCAGCCCGAAGTAACCTTGGTAATACAGGTGCCGCATTCGCCTTCACGGCAACCGTAAACAATCCCTGACCCCACTTTTTCGGAAATTTCGATCAGTCGGGTTCCAGCGGGCGCATTCACGGTAACGTTTATGTCTTCAAAGGTAATCGATGCTTTTGGCATTGCTATTCTCCTGATGTTTAAAAAAATTATTACGCAAGATCGGCCATATCAATCACTTTGGATTCCCTTAAACCCATCAGCTCTTGCGCCAATTCATGCCCGAATTCTCGGCAGATGATGATTTCTTCATCTGTCGGAATTAACTTGAGACGTAACCCCGGAATGGGGACACGTAATTTGAGGCCGCGCAAACGGTCTTCAACCATTTTCACGGCTTCTCCAGTCCAGCCATAAGAGCCGAATACGCCCCCAAGCTTGGACTTGAGGTTGATGACGACCAGTGAGGACAATAAATCCCATACCGGCTTAACCGCATCGCCGTTAATCGTCGGCGTACCAAACAGGATGCCATCCGCACCTTCTATTAAGTCCACGAACGGTGCGATTTCGCTGCCTTCCAAGTCATACAAAGACACTCGGACATGTTCCACTCCCATCGCGCCTTCATAAATGGCTTCTGCCATACGACGGGTACTTCCGTATGAGCTAATGTAAAAAATCAACAAGGTTTTTTCTCCGGTACTGATTTCGCTGTGTAACGGCGACAGGGATAATTCCCGATAACGTTTAACATACCGTTGGGGTTGGTCGCGCAGTAAAGGGCCATGTGCGGGTGCGATTTTATTAAGTGGTAATAAAGGCTCAATTAAATCGAGCGCACGATTCACATAATCCTTAAATGGCCGCATGATGTGGGCATAGTAATATTCAAACGAGAAGCGGAAATCACCGACTTCATCGTTGAACAACCGCGTATCGCAATAATGGCAACCAAACACATCACCCGAAAATAAAGTTTTTTCTTCCTCCAAATAGGTGCATTGGGTGTCCGGCCAATGCAAATAAGGCGTGTGCAAAAACGCTAAGGTGCGATCGCCCAACGATACTTTGTCACCCGTCAGAACCGGGGTAAATTTAAAGTCATCCTGTTTTAACAAGGCTTTAAGCATCGACTGCGCTTTCTGCGATATGTAAAGCTGCGCTTGTGGCGCACGCCGCATCAGCTCAGGTAACGCACCGGTATGGTCGGGTTCCAGATGGTTCAGGACGATGACTTTAATTTCGTCATACCGCGCGACCGTCTCCAAACGGGCAAAAAAATCGTCAGCAAAATTTTCCTTGACCGTGTCAACAATGGCAACGCCTTCGCTACCTCTCACCACATAGGCGTTGTAACTTGTTCCATTCGCGGTCTTTAAAATGATATCAAAGTTACGGAGTGTAGGATCTAGCGCACCTATCCAATGGACACGATCAGATAGGCTCACTGCCTGAGGAACGCCATCTATCGTTAATACAGGTGGTTTACTCATGACCGCAACTTGATTGGGCAAACGATCTAGGACAGCTCTCCAAGTCGGTAGTGTCCGTGGTTTCTTTTAAGCCTATCCAATTGTCCACCGCTTCTTGGTCAAATCCAACCATCAAACTATCACCCACTTGCATTAACGGTCGACGAATTAACAAGGGATTTTCTACCATCAACGCTAAGGCTTGATGCTCCGTTAGCTTATCGGGTTCAACTTCACCCTGTTTGATCGCTGGCGCGCTAACATTAAACCAATCCCGTACCGCCAATGCGCCGAAAAAGAGACGTAATCTCTCAGGTTGCCAGGCTTCAGTTAATAAATTTTTTGCTACGACCTGATGGCCTGCTGCTGCTAACAGTTTCTTTTGCCGGGTGTTATTAATACAACCGGGTTTTTCGTAAAAAGTCACTGTAGCCATCATGATGAACTCATTTAGTGTGACTGTAACTCAGCCATGGCTTCGGCCATTTTTTCTGGCGGAATACCAGTTAACGAACCAGGCGGATTAATCGCCTCGCCCAACGAATTCAATATCGCACCTTCAATCGGGCAAATGCTTGCACATTGAAAATCAGGAAAGTCCCCTTCGCATTCAGTGCATTTTTTAGGATCAACCAAAAAATGCGGTTTGGCTTCGTAAATCGCATTACTGGGACAAACCGGTTCGCAAGCAAAACAATTAACGCAAGACTCAA
>PMDM01000035.1 GCA_003155565.1 Methylococcaceae bacterium
AACGTCTGCCACTTTCCAGAGCATAGGTAGTTGGTGTCGATAGTTTGACTGAATTGGTTGACGAGTTGACTGAGTCAATCCCGATGTATTCGTCATGCCAGTCATTGCCAGCAAATATATGCATTTGAGCGACGCTAATATTGCCAGTTAGCGTTGGCAACGATTCCATGACTGAAAACTGCGTGTATTGATCGTGTGGCAATTTAATGTGAGCCCAATCTTGATCGGGCCAACGGGCTAATTGCAGTTTTTGATCATTCANNCATTAAAAAAAACTTCAAATTTGGGGGCATTACCTTTGATGCGCCAATTATCAATAAACTCCCTGTTGACCGGCACTTGTGTCAAGGGACAATCCCAAAACTTGGCATTGCGTTTTTTACAATTAATCGGTATCCCTGCACTAATAGTTACTTGCTCACCAGGTTCGCCTTGCCATAATATCTCCCTATCGGGCAATCCAGAATCCATTAAATTAAAATGCAGTGGCTGGCTTAGGTAATAACGGCCAGCGGCTATGTTAACCGTAACTTTATCTTTGAAGGTGCTTGTTTTTTTTAGCGCTCTGATGGCTTGTTTGGCTCGTTCAAGCGTTTTAAATGGGCCATCGCTTAGTTTTACATTGGGCTGTTTTAAGGTGCCAGACCATAAATCTTTTCCTTTCGGATTGACGTAATAATCTGTCGCCATGGCTGGCGTACAAAAGCACAAAACTGCAGTAATCCAAATTGGGATTATGTATTTCATAAAATCCTCATCCATACAAACATCATATACGATCCAATTTAACAGAATCCTTCCTTAAAAAATTAAATATTTACGAGTTCAAGTCACAAGTACACCAACTGATAAACATCGTATGTCTTGTCCAGATAAGGGTAAGGAGACCAAAGAAACCGACAAGGTGCTGGCACTCTAAGATTGCCATCAAACTTGTAATAATTCCGTCATTTTATGTTCACACATCCTACGCGAAACTGACATATTTGCTCATTACAATATTAGCTTTATTTAGCCAGGTGTGAATCCATGAATAATTTAGTTGGAGAAATGCTGCTCAAGCCAGCCAAAGGGATGGAATGTTTTATTGAAAACTCAGAGGTATCAATAAAAGGGTCTCAGGCATTAGAGGCACACCCTGACAAAATTAACATTATGGGCTTAGACTTCCCTGTTCTCGATTACCAGCATAGTCTGGATTTGTTCAAACAATGGATTGGAACACGGGTGCCGCATCAAGTATGCATGGCCAATGTTCATACGGTGGTAACCAGTTTGACTGACAAAGAGTTGAGAAGAATTAAAAACCAGTCATTGATCATGATGGATGGCTTACCGCTGGTTTGGTACGCTCGGGCCGTTCATAGGGCGAAAATTAAAGAACGAGCTTGTGGTCCAGAGTTGATGCTACGTTGCTTGGATCAGGGCCGTACTCATGGTTGGAAGCATTTTTTTCTCGGTGGCAAAGAAGATACTTTAACCGATTTAGTGAGCGCTATGCAGTCGCGTTTTCCGGGNNTGGCATTCGCCGCCTTTTCGGCCTTTGTGCACTGAAGAGGATGAACAGTTGGTTGCCTTGATCAATCAGCATCAGCCAGATTTTCTGTGGGTAGGATTGGGTGCACCTAAGCAGGAAAAATGGATTGCCTCGCATTTGGACATCATCAATGTACCTGTACAAATTGGCGTGGGTGCAGCGTTTAATTTTCATTCCGGGCATATGCGGCGAGCACCGGTATGGATGCAAAAATCAGGGCTTGAGTGGTTATACAGAATGCTACAAGACCCGCGTTTAATTAAGCGCTATTTTTCCACCAATCCGATTTTTTTGGCATTGTTTTTGTGGGATTTTGTCACAGTTAATTTTCGTAAACTGGCATCTTGGAGTTAATGCCATAGAATAGGCTGAACCCGTTCCCAAGCCGCCCCTGAGCCTGAAATCGTTAAAGAACTGTGCGGCAAAGATTTTATTGCGCTTTAAATCCGCCTTGATGCTCATTAAACCAGCGATAGGTGCTGATTAACCCCTCGCACAGTGTTATCTGTGGTTGCCAACCCAGTGATTTCAGCTTGCTTACATCCATCAATTTTCTGGGTGTGCCATCGGGTTTGTTACTATCCCAAGTAATTTCACCCTGATAACCCACGACTTGCCTGACAGTTTCGGCCAGCTCACGAATGGTCACGTCTTCGCCCGTACCCACGTTAAGGTGTGAAAGCATCGGCTCGGTGCTGGATTGATAGCATTCTTTACTCAAGCCCATTACATGTAAGCAAGCGGCGGCCATATCATCAACATGCAGAAATTCCCGCATGGCCTTGCCGGTCCCCCATAGGGTGACGGTAGGAGACAAACTTGTTTTGGCATCATGAAATTTTCTGATCATGGCTGGAATAACATGACTGTTTTCCAGATGAAAATTGTCATTTTGCCCATACAGATTCGTAGGCATTACAGAACGGTAATCGGTGCCGTATTGCCGATTGTAAGACTCGCAAAGCTTGATGCCGGCAATTTTGGCAATCGCATAAGGTTCATTGGTTGGCTCCAGCGGGCCGGTCAGCAAATANNGGTAAATACAGGAGCTGCCCAAAAACAGCAATTGCTGACAACCAGCTGCCCATGACTGATGAACGGCATTAGCTTCCACCATCAGGTTCTGATAAATAAATTCAGCAGGATATTCATTATTGGCATGTATGCCGCCAACTTTGGCGGCCGCCA
>PMDM01000479.1 GCA_003155565.1 Methylococcaceae bacterium
ATAGTGAAGTTAGCCTATTTTTGCAGTGAATACCCATCACGTTCACACACTTTCATTCGACGTGAAATCAATGAATTACGTCGTCGTGGCGCGTCTATTGATGTCTATGCCTTACGCCGCCCCAAGCCAGAGAACCTCATTTCTGCGCTGGATCATCAGGAATTTGAGCAAACGGTCAACATTTTACCCGTCAAGCCTTGGCAGCTAATCCTTATTCATGGGCAAATGTTTATCCAAAAACCACTGAGATATCTGCATACTCTCAAAACTGCGCTTGGCCATCATCTTCCCGGCGCTAAAAATACTTTGTGGTCTTTGTTTCAATTTGCTGAGGGCATTTTACTAGCTCATCAGCTACAACAAAAACCAGTTCAACATTTACACATTCATTTTGCCAATACGGGTGCAAATGTCGGAATGATTGCTTGTACTTATTTACAACTTGGCTGGTCGATGACATTACACGGAACCTCCTGTTTTGATTACCCTTACGGGCCCCTATTAGGTTCAAAACTTAAAAGATGCACATTTGCCAATTGCATTTCATATTTTGGCTTGTCTCAGGCGTTTCGCGCAGTTGATCCACAACATTGGCATAAGCTGTTTGTGTCACGTTGCGGCATCGAACTAGATGCAGTCAATCTCGCTAAATCTAATCAGGCTAATTATCAAAAAAACCATTCTATCATTCGCATCATTTCAGTTGGCCGGCTGCATGTCGAAAAAGGCTACCCAGTGATGATTGACGCTTTTGTTGACGCCTTGAAAGTTGTGCCAGATATGGAACTTGTTCTTCTTGGTGATGGGCCATACCGGAATGAACTGGAGGCTTATGTTAAAGAAAAAGGCATTGCAGATAAGGTGACTTTCCGAGGATCGGTACCAGAACAAACCGTTCTTGATGAAATGGTGCATGCCGATATTTTTGCGCTTTCTTCCTTCATGGAAGGCATTCCCATGGTCCTAATGGAAGCCATGATTCTTGAGATTCCAGTGATAGCACCGCGTCTGGCAGGTATACCTGAATTGGTTATCGATAAGGAAAACGGCTTGTTATTTGATCCTGCACGCACATCGCAAATGGCAGAATACATCATTCGACTTGCCCAGGATAAGAAAAAGCGCATGCGTTATGGTGGGGCTGGTAAACAGAAAGTACTGGCTGAGTTCACTATTGAAAAAGGTGTGGAAAATTTATGGCAACGCTTCCTTGAATTGGATAAAATTAAGAGCTAGTCGTTGACCAATGCTTTTTATAGCGCGTACTTAACTATTATGTTTCCTTATATCCTTGAGGATTTTTGGATTGCCAACGCCACGCGTCTTGACACATAGCGCTTATATCGAGCTTTGCTTTCCAGCCCAACAATGATTCCGCAAGACTTGGGTCTGCAAAACAAGTGGCAACATCCCCTGGACGGCGCGCAACAATACGGTACGGTATAGCCTTGCCACTAGCTTTTTCAAACTCCCGCACCAATTCAAGCACACTACAACCTTTTCCAGTTCCTAAATTAACTGTAATCAACCCAAAATGATTATCTAATGCCTGCAAGGCAGCAAGGTGACCAAGTGCCAAATCTACCACATGAATATAATCACGTACGCCGGTACCATCTATCGTAGGGTAATCTGAGCCAAACACATTAAGTTCAGCCAGTCGCCCAATAGCTACCTGCGTTATATATGGCATCAGATTATTAGGTATGCCACTCGGGTCTTCCCCTATCATGCCACTCTCATGTGCCCCAACAGGGTTAAAGTAGCGCAAAATTGCAATTTTCCATTGGTCATCTGATGCCGAAAGGTCCTGGTAGACCTGCTCTACCATTAGCTTAGACCGTCCATATGGGTTAATTGGCCCTAAAGGACAATCCTCTCTGATTTGAATGTTGTCAGGCATATCATATACTGTAGCAGAAGAGCTAAACACGATACGTTTGACATCGAACTCTGACATTACCTCAACTAATGCAATACTGCCTGAAACATTATTGTCGTAATAANNAAGAGAACGTCCTGCTAATTTCTCTACGCGTTTGAGAGACTCCATTTTGCTATTGCTGAAGTTATCCAGAACAACAACTTCAAACCCAGCATTCAGCAGCTCAAGACAGGTGTGGGAGCCTATGTAACCAGCACCCCCGGTAACGAGTATGCTCATGAAAATATATTCCTCGATTTGTAATTTACGCCATCCAAATCATTGATCATTTGTATATGCAAGTACACCAAACTCCTCTCTATCTCGCAAAACCTCATTAACCAAATCTATACCTATCTTCTCAGCACCACTTGAAAAACCATACACTAGCACCATATCACACAAGATATTTATGCTTCGTGGTATGCCCTTACTAGCTTCCGCAATACGTTCTATAGCTCGAATAGTAAACAGACTTTTTTCACGCCCTGCTCTGCTTAGACGATGCGTAATGTATTTAGCAACTNNTGTATAAATTGTTGCATATCAGGCCTGCGAAGAAGATCTCTTAATTGAGGTTGTCCAACAAGAATAATTTGTAACAACTGATCCTTATCTGCATTGATGTTAGAAAGCATTCGTAATGACTCTAAAGCTCCTGGACTCAAATTCTGCGCTTCGTCTATGATTAAAACCACTCTTTGTCCAGAAGCATAACTGGAAATCAAAAAATTCTGAAACGCATCATATAATGCCAACTCGGACAACCCTTCATAAGACTGTCCAAAAGCCAGCATGATCCAGCCTAACATATCATCAATATTCTGGTGCGTGTTATAAACAATTCCCACCTTTATATCGCAGTCAATATTATTAAGTAAATGACGAACTAGAGTCGTTTTCCCGCAGCCAATTTCACCGCATATCACGATAAAACCTGCGCGATTCGCAATACCATATTCAAGCATGGCGTAGGCCATGCCATGTCGATGACCAAAAAATAGAAAATCTGGATCTGGTTGGATAGAAAATGGCTTCTCTTTCAATCCATAAAATTCTTCATACATATCAAAAATCCCTATATTTTTCGTAAATTCTATAGCAAACCATAATACAGTTAAAAATTATGCTTACTGTCATGTTTGATACATAAATAGTGCGTCCAGAATACGTTCTGCTGCATGTCCATCGCCAAACGGATTAATAACTTGTGACATAGCGTTATAAGCATCTTGATTATCGAGCAGAGTGGAAACCGCATCAACAATACGCGCACGGTCGGTTCCCACCAAAATTGCTGCGCCAGCAGCTGCAGCTTCTGGTCTTTCCGTACTTTCACGCAACACCAGTACTGGCTTCCCTAATGAAGGCGCTTCCTCTTGCACCCCACCCGAATCAGTCAATATAAGAGTGGCTTTGTCCATGGCTAATACAAATTCTTCATAATCAAGAGGCTCTAAGAGCGACACGCGAGAATGCTGCCCTAACAAAGGCATGACTGTT
>PMDM01000426.1 GCA_003155565.1 Methylococcaceae bacterium
GAAGGCTATTATATCGAACCGACGATTATGAAAGGCGGCAATAAAATGCGTATCTTTCAGGAAGAAATTTTCGGCCCGGTAATTTCGGTAGCCACGTTTACCGCTGAAGCAGAAGCCCTGGCGATTGCCAACGATTCGCAATTCGGTTTGGGCGCAGGCCTTTGGACACGCGACATGAACCGCGCGTATCGTATGGGCCGCGGCATTCAAGCGGGCCGGGTATGGACCAATTGTTATCATCACTATCCGGCTCATGCCGCTTTCGGAGGCTATAAAAAATCAGGTGTAGGCCGTGAAAACCATAAAATGATGCTGGATCATTATCAGCAAACCAAGAATATGTTGGTCAGTTACGACATCAATCCGTTGGGTTTTTTCTAAAGCTAAAAAATATTGTCCTGTAGCGCGGTTGGGGTGAGGTACGAACGCCAACACATCAAAGCCCCAAATATTGGGGTTCGTACCTTACCCCAACTTACACGAATTTTTATTTTCCTACATTGTGAGATAATTTATGTTTGACAGCAAATCCATCGACGACATCGCTAACCGTTTAGCCAACGCCATTCCGCCTAGCTTCAATCACTTGAAAGAGGATATGGAAAAGAATTTTCATGCCATTTTGCAAAGTGCCTTGGCGCGGCTTGATCTGGTAAGCCGTGAGGAATTCGAAGTACAAAAAGCGGTGTTGGCAAAAACCCGCCAAAAACTTGAAGCCTTGGAACAGCGTGTTGCTGACATAGAGCAACAAGTGCTGACTAAAGAGGATCTGTAAATCTCGCGAACCAGATGACGATAACGCCAGTTTATTTTTATCTGGTTATGGAGGCTTTGCATAAGTTGATTACATTCATGGTTCGACGACCAACGGAAGCGCCTGTGGTGCAGGCTCACCACGAACGTAATCAACTAACCACCGTTCGTCCTGAGCTTGTCGAAGGACTTTGTAGATCGGTAGGCTGGGTCGCCTAATGCGCCTAATGTTGGTGGTGTTCCAACCCAACATCCAGCGGCAATGCGTTAGGTTGCGAAAAGATACAACCCCACCTTCACAGCTCATTAGAGCCAGAGATAATAGCCCGTGTCATTAGCCGTCATCTACAGCAGGGGACGTTCCGGTATTGAAGCGCCGTTAGTCACGGTCGAGGTTCATGTGGCTAACGGCTTGCCTTCCATGTCGATTGTAGGCCTGCCCGAAACCGCAGTCAAAGAAAGCAAAGATCGCGTTCGCGGGGCAATATTAAATTCTCGCTTTGAATTTCCCGCCCAACGTATCACCGTTAATCTCGCGCCTGCGGACTTGCCCAAGGAAGGCGGACGTTTTGATCTCGCCATTGCTTTGGGGATTCTGGCGGCATCAGGGCAAATTCCAAACACCAACCTTGACCAGTACGAATGTGTCGGCGAGCTGTCTTTAGGTGGTGAGTTGCGCCCGATCAACGGTGTTTTGCCGATCGCCATAGAAGTCAGAAAAAATCATAGAAAGCTGATTTTGCCTAAGGAAAACGTGGCGGAAGCGGCGTTGGTTAAAGACATTGAGCTAATCCCTTCGGTGCATCTGTTGGAAATATGCGCCCATCTTGCTGGACGGCAACCTATTCAATACGAATATTCCGAAGAAGTGCAAGCAAGCTCAGACATTGAGATCGACTTTGCCGATGTGCATGGGCAATATCACGTCAAACGGGCGTTTGAAGTGGCGGCGGCTGGTGCTCATAATTTGTTAATGTTGGGGCCGCCCGGAACAGGAAAATCCATGTTGGCTGTACGGTTGCCCACTATTTTGCCCCAGTTAACTGAACGCCAAGCACAAGAAACTGCCGCGATTGCGTCCATTAGTGACCAGGGACTAAATGTAGCGAACTGGCTTAAACCGCCTTATCGTGCGCCGCATCACACCGCGTCCGCTCCTGCATTGGTTGGTGGAGGCAGTAATCCTAAACCCGGCGAAATATCGCTGGCTCACAATGGCACGTTATTTTTAGATGAGCTACCGGAATTTGACAGAAAAGTGCTCGAAGTGTTGCGCGAACCGCTAGAAACTGGACATATCACGATTTCCCGCGCTGCCCGGCAAGTTGATTTTCCAGCCCGGTTTCAACTGGTTGCGGCGATGAATCCTTGTCCTTGCGGTTATCTGGGTGATGCTTCTGGTAGATGTCATTGTACCTCCGAGCAGGTCATGCGCTATCGTGCCAGAGTGTCAGGGCCATTGCTCGACCGCATCGACATGCACTTGGATGTGCCGAGAATATCCCATGAAGTGCTGCGTAAAGGTTCGCCACAAGGTGAAGAAACCAGCGCCACCATCAGAAGTCGCGTGGTGGCCGCACGTAACCGAGCATTGGTGCGTAGCGGCAAAGCCAATTCTGCGTTAACGGCAAAGGAAGTCAAACAGCTTTGTACCTTGTCAGAACAGGGTCATCAACTATTGGAACAAGCGATGGATAAATTTGGCCTGTCGCACCGAGCTTATCACCGCATTCTGAAATTGGCGCGTACCATCGCTGACCTTGCTGAATCTAACAATATTGAGGTGACCCATCTAAGTGAGGCAATTGGTTACCGAAAACTGGACAGGCGCAGTTAAAGCCCGTCCTTGATTTCAGTAAGTTACGTTATTTAACTTTTACCAATTCTTTTCCTTCACTGGTGAAGTGACAGATGCCAGTGACAAAATCTTTGCAGTTCTCGGACTGCTCAATTTTTGCGCCCGTCGAACTAAGTTGGATGTCCAATACGCAATAAGAGGCATCTTCCTCGGAGTGTTTTTTTAGTGTGATTTTGTCCTTGCTTGTGCTTTTTGCTTCGCCGGTAATTTCGGCAGAACAGGGTTTTTTATCTTTTTCGTCGGCATTAGGTTCAAAATCTACATCCGAACTCACTTTATATTCATNNAGCGAAGCAAAATAAACTTTTTTTCATGGAGCTTTCCTCGTGTTTGAATTTATGAATCATCAGGGTAAATGGCTTATTGTGGTACGATAACTAGCAATATTGAACGCCAGACAAAACCGCCTACAGTCTGTTATTGTAACCCAGAGTTAAGCTCACACCCAAAACACTACCGCAAGAAAATCAAGAACCACGAACAGATCAACTATTCTCAAATAAGCTGGGTTTTCTGCTCAATCAACGAAAGCCAAAAGAATCAATGACCAAATTAAATCCCCAACAGCAAGCCGCTGTTAAAGTTGTCGAGTCTCCTTTGTTGGTGTTAGCGGGAGCTGGTAGCGGCAAAACACGGGTAATCACAGAGAAAATTGCCTATCTGGTTAAGCAAGGACTACCTGCCCGCTATATTGCCGCCGTAACTTTTACTAATAAAGCAGCGCGAGAAATGAAAAGCCGTGTTGCCAAGTTGCTGGATAAGCAGCAAAGTCGTGGCCTGCGTGTCTGCACATTTCATGCGTTGGGACTGGAGATAGTCCGCAAAGAACACCTTACGTTGGGCTATAAGGCTGGGTTGACCTTATACGATGAAGAAGACAAGCTAAAGCTGCTGAAAAACCTGATTGCCCATAACAAAACCGAATGCGATGGTGATAAGGTGGAGCAATACGCTAGTCAGATCGGACAATGGAAAAATGCTTTTGTTACGGTAAAGCAAGCTGAATCGGTTTCGATTACAGATCAACCGGCAATCAGCCAACTTTATGCTGATTACACACGTAGCTTAAAAGCCTACAACGCGGTTGATTTTGATGACCTGATTTTATTGCCTGTGTTGTTATTTCAAAACCATCCAGACATATTAGAAAAATGGCAAAACACGATTCGCTATTTATTGGTGGATGAATATCAGGATACCAATATCACCCAGTACGAACTGGTCAGGCTACTTGGCGGTAGTCTTGGTCGGTTTACGGTAGTGGGCGACGATGACCAGTCCATTTACGCCTGGCGAGGGGCGCAGCCGGAAAATTTAAGTCAGTTGCAAAAAGATTATCCGCGCTTACAAGTGATTAAACTGGAACAGAATTACCGCTCGACTGGACGCATTCTTAAAGTGGCTAACCAGCTGATTGCCAATAATCCACACACTTACGAAAAAAAACTGTGGAGTGAATTAGGTTATGGCGATCCGCTTCGGGTATTGAGCCATAAAGATGAACTTACCGAAGCGCAGCAAATTGTTGCGGAATTGATTCATCATAAATTCAAAACGGGTGGGAGCTATCAGGATTACGCGATCCTGTACCGTGGCAACCATCAATCCCGGTTGTTTGAGCGCGGCCTTAGAGAAAACAATATCCCTTATTTTATCAGCGGCAGTACATCATTTTTTGCTTATTCCGAAATCAAAGATATTCTTGCGTATTTGCGGTTGCTGGTCAATCCAGACGACGATGCCGCTTTTTTACGTATAATCAACACCCCCAGGCGGGAGATTGGCCCGACGACCCTGGAAAAACTGGGTGCTTATGCCAATCAACGGCAAGTCAGCCTGTTTGCCGCCAGTACCGAATTGGGCTTAAGTCAAACCGTGTCCAGCAAATCAATAGCGCGACTGCAAAAATTTCATGATTGTATTATCAATACAGCCGAACGTGTTGAGCGGAATGACACGTTTGCCGTTATCGAACAATTGATCAATGACATTGGCTATGAACAATGGCTGAGGGAAAACAGTAAAACGAGCGAGTCGGCAGAGCGCAAGATGAATAACGTGTTTGAGCTAATCAACTGGCTTAAGCGCATTGCCGATAAAGACAGCGCGGAACAAAAACCGTTAGCTGAGATTATCGCCAATATTATGCTGATGGATATTTTGGAGCGGAATCAGGAGGAGCAAGCTAGCGATCAAGTCAGTTTGATGACCTTACATTCAGCTAAAGGCTTGGAATTTCAACATGTTTTTCTGGTAGGGATGGAAGAAAATATTCTGCCCCACCAAAACACTATTGAATCTGACGATATTAACGGCACGAACGGTATAGAAGAGGAGAGGCGGCTGGCGTATGTCGGCATTACCCGCGCCCAACGGACGTTAACATTCAGCTATTGCACACACCGCAAACGCTATGGTGATGTCACGGAGTGCCAGCCCAGCCGTTTTCTCAATGAATTGCCGATTGACGACCTGGAATGGATCAACAAAAAACAATTGTCATCAGAAGCGATTAAAGAGCGCGGCAAAGCCAATCTCCAGAACCTGAAAACAATGTTATCGTAATTGCCATGCCAATCGGGTAAAATGCACGGCTCTAAAGCGCCCGTAGCTCAGCTGGATAGAGCGCAGCCCTCCGGAGGCTGAGGTCAGAGGTTCGAATCCTCTCGGGCGCGCCACTTAACTGTTTCACACCGTCCCAAAGTTACACAACCCCAGGCATACTGTCATAACAGCCGGTATATCGGACAACTTGAAAACTAAAAACAATTAAGCCTTGCTTAACATAGATTTCAAGGCTTAATGCGACAACTTTCGGGCTAGGTCAGCGGATATTACGTGCTACACAGTGGGTAAATAGGTGGTTTTGATTGCAGGTTTGCTATTGGTCGATATTAGGGTATGTTACAATGGAATTTTTAATACCTTAGGTAACTATTATGGCAAAAGAAGATCAAATTGAAATGGAGGGGAAGGTGATTGATACCTTACCTAATACCATGTTTCGGGTTCAACTGGAAAATGGGCATATTGTGACTGCACACATCTCAGGCAAGATGCGCAAGCATTACATCCGCATACTTACGGGTGATAGTGTGAAGGTTGAAATGACACCTTATGACTTGTCCAAAGGACGCATCTCGTTTCGTATGCGCTAAGGTTTCAAGCTCTTATCGGAACAAACATACCCCTCTCAGTTGTTTTCAGAAACCGTCAATTCCTTACTTTCAATCGCGAAACACAGTTCGTTATTCTCCAAGTAGACGCGGACATTGCCGCCGTGTGCCAGTTTGCCAAATAACAAGTCATTGGCAAGCGGTTTCTTGATTTTTTCCTGTATCAGTCTAGCCATCGGCCTTGCGCCCATTTTTGGGTCACAACCGTTTTCGGCCAGCCACAAGCGTGCTTCCGCATCCAGCGATAAGGTCACTCGTTTGTCTGCAAGCAAGGCTTCCAATTCAAAGATGAATTTATCCACCACATGCCCGACTATGGATATGTCTAGCGGTTTGAACTGGATGATGGCATCCAAGCGGTTACGGAATTCAGGTGAAAACCCTTTTTCGATCACTTTCAAGCTGTCTGTGGCATGATCCTGATAGGTGAAGCCGATGGATGCACGACTACTTTCTTCAGCACCCGCATTGGTTGTCATGACCATAATAATGTTGCGGAAATCGGCTTTACGTCCATTGGTGTCCGTGAGCGAGCCATGATCCATCACCTGCAACAACAGATTGAAAACATCGGGATGGGCTTTTTCAATTTCATCCAAGAGCAAAACGGCGTGTGGATGTTTAGTTATCTGCTCCGTTAGCAAGCCGCCTTGATCGAAGCCAACATAACCTGGCGGTGCGCCGATCAGCCTGGAAACCGTATGGCGTTCCATGTACTCAGACATATCAAAACGGATCAATTCGATACCTAATACCTTGGCTAACTGTCTGGTCACTTCGGTCTTGCCGACACCTGTGGGGCCTGAAAAAAGAAATGAGCCGATAGTTTTTTGAGATTCCCTAAGTCCGGCTCGGGATAATTTGATAGCGGTCGCCAGCGCCGAGATGGCCTCGTCCTGACCAAAAACCAGCATTTTGAGATTCTTCTCCAAATTACCAAGTTTATCTATGTCATTCGTGGAAACCGATTTGGCGGGAACTCTTGCGATTTTTGAGACAATTTCCTCAATTTCGGCGGCTTCAATAAGTGATTTACGATTGGCTATGGAAGCCATACGTTGCTTCGCCCCTGCCTCATCAATCACATCAATCGCCTTATCCGGCAAATGACGGTCGGTGATGTAGCGGTCAGATAATTCAGCCGCCAGACGTAGCGCTTCTGCCGAGTATTTGACATCATGATGCTCTTCAAAACGCGATTTTAGCCCTTTTAGAATCAACACAGTGTCTTCCACAGAAGGTTCGAGTATGTCTATTTTCTGGAACCGTCGAGCTAAGGCGTGATCTTTTTCAAAAACGCCACGGTACTCCTGATACGTAGTGGAACCGATACAACGCAATTGACCAGAAGCCAGCATAGGTTTGATTAAATTGGACGCATCCATTGTGCCGCCGGAAGCTGATCCAGCGCCAATAATGGTATGTATTTCATCAATAAAAAGAATGGCTTCGGGGCGGCTTTTTAGTTGATTGATTAACGCTTTCAACCTCTTTTCAAAATCGCCCCGGTATTTGGTGCCGGCTACCAATGCACCTAAATCCAGAGAGTAGATGACATTATCCATCAAGATTTCAGGGACATTTTCTTCGACAATTCGTTTTGCCAAACCCTCGGCGATTGCGGTTTTGCCAACGCCAGCTTCACCTACAAACAAAGGGTTGTTTTTACGTCGGCGGCAAAGCACTTGAATAGTCCTTTCAACCTCCAGTTCCCTGCCGATTAAGGGGTCAATCCTGCCTTTTATCGCCTCATCGTTCAGGTTTACGGTGTATTTTTCTAAAGGGCTACCCGCAGATTCTGCATCCGGCGCATTGGTGTCTGTTGGCTGATCTTCACCAGGCGTTGTGTCCTGGTCGAATTTTGAGATTCCGTGGGCCATATAGTTAACCACGTCCAGCCTTGAAACATCCTGTTTGTTCAACAGATAGACGGCATGGGAATCTTGCTCACTAAATAGGGCGACGAATAAATTCGCACCCGAAACTTCCTTTTTATCAGAAGCCTGAACGTGAAACACAGCCCGTTGCAATACCCGCTGGAAACCTAGCGTGGGTTGAGTGTCACGTTGAATACCTTCGGGAATTAAGGAAATCGTTTCATCAATAAATTGCGTCAGTTGTCCGCGTAGCAATTTCATATCACAGCCGCAAGCGACCATGACCGCACCTGCGGAAGCGTTATCAAGTAAAGCCAACAACAAATGCTCAACCGTGATAAATTCATGGCGTTTGTCATGCGCATTTTTAAAGGCATTATTTAACGTAATTTCAAGTTCTTTACTTAACATAAGCTCTCCAACCTACACTTCTTCCATCGAGCACATCAACGGATGATGATGTTCCCGTGAATAGTCGTTAACTATATACACCTTGGTTTCGGCGACATCCTTTGAGTAGGTACCGCATACACCAACACCTTGCGTATGTACTTGTAACATCACCTGAGTCGCTTTTTCTTCGGACATAGCAAAAAAATCCATCAAAATTTCAATGACAAAATCCATAGGCGTAAAATCATCATTTAACAAAATAACTTTATATAATGGCGG
>PMDM01000071.1 GCA_003155565.1 Methylococcaceae bacterium
CCTGTACTTCAGCGGTTGCCGAGAGGGCTACCCCCGCTTCAGCTTATCTTTTTACGCCGGAAAAAATAGAGCCCTCTAAGCTATTCAATGGATTCCACACCATACCTGATATGCTGTCCCTGTCTTTGCTAATCCATGCATCAATACTAAGCTCAGTTGTATTAATGCCAAGGTTGCCAGCAACATGGCAATTTGANNGGCCACAGGTCCAATTCCAAAATAAATACTCCAAGTACCCGCAACATTCGCCCGATTACATGCAGCAAATGCAGTTGACCCATAAGCGACCCAGAAAGAAAGCAGCATAAAAATGATTTTTTTCATAAACACCTCTTGAATGCGGAATTGATAGAAAAATTTTGATTTTGTAGTCAGATAGAAAATCTTCCATCCGAACATAGACTAAAACTAAAAAGGCAACTGTCCTTGATACGGATCAAAAATGCATTAAATAATTATTGGCGGTCACTTCATTTACCCGGAGTAAATTTGCAAGCAATCAGTATGAAATGCAGTGTAATACCAATCCCAATCCCAATAAGTTCTCATTGTTNNACAACTTTTTGGGATTGGTATAATCCCTGCTCCAAGTAATGCTATGAATTTGCGAGATAGATAGTTACTGCTATTGATCCTATAATCTGGGTCATTTGCCACGTCGACAAAAACGCGCCTAGCTAAAATGCCTAATCAACCGTTCCCTAAAAACGTTCCTGCACTCACGCATAAGCTGATGGCGCTCTATGGACTGCCGCATCTCACCCACTCGATGGTGATATTGCCATTGGTACTATTTATCCCTTCATTTTATGCCGACGACCTGGGCTTACCCTTGGCAAGCGTGGGAATGGCGATTGCGGTTTCACGATTACTGGATGTTTTTATCGACCCCTTTATGGGTATCCTGAGTGATCGCTGGCATACGCGCTGGGGGCGGCGCAAACCCTGGTTAGTTGTTGGGACTCCCTTATTAATCCTGTCAACATGGATGGTTTTTGTACCGCACGAATCGGTGTCTGTTGCTTATCTGTTGATCTGGACTAGTTTGCTGTTTTTGTCATTTACCGTTTTTGACTTACCTTATAAAGCCTGGGGGGCCGAACTTTCAACTGATTATAATGAAAGGTCGCGCATTGCGGCTTGGCGAGAAGCCTTTGGCGCTAGTGGGCATATCCTGTTTCTGCTTATACTCATGATAATGGGCTTTCTGGGTTATCACGGTAATCGTGAACACCTTCAGGTCATTGCCTTGATGGTATGCGTTGGTTTGCCAGTCTTTGTAACTTTGGCCGTACTCAAAGTTCCTGAAAAAACGTCTGAACAATTAAACGGACTAACCCACATCGGCTGGTCGGGGATGAAGCTGATATTTCGTAATCAGGCTTTCATGAGAACGTTAGTTACGCTCGTACTATTCGGAACGGGGCTGATGATACAAGCCACCTTACATAAAATGGTGTTGAAGCATATTGTAGGGCGGCCCGAGTTGTTTTCCCCGATGATACTTGCCGAAACAGTGGCATCTCTCGCGTGCTTGCCGCTATGGATAGGGCTTTCTTATAAGATCGGGAAACACCGGACACTTACGCTCGCAGGGCTTTGGATCGGTTTGTGGAGTTTGACATTACCCTGGGTCGGTCATGGCGACATAGAACTGTATGTTACCTTAATCGTATTACGCGGTAGTAGTCTGGCATCTATCATTTTCTTGTCGAACTCGATAGCTGCCGATGTGGTCGATCATGACACGCTGGCATCAGGCCGACAGCGTACGGGCTTTTATTTCTCGCTGTGGGGCATGGCCATTAAGATGGCTATCGGTTTGGGCGTGTTTTTGGGAACCTCGTTGCCTGCACTCTATGGTTTTGAACCATCGGTTACCATTCATAGCCCGGCTACCGAATTTGCCCTGATGAGAATTTATGGCTGGCTGCCCTGCGTCATTATGCTATTGGGTTTTCCTTTTATGTGGAACTTCCCCATTACCAGGGAGAAACAACAAGAACTGCGCACCCAAATTGAGGCAAGGCTCAAGTAAGGAATAAAAATGAGCATTACGGATCATCAATGGCGGGTTACGTCGCGCCAAACCATTTATAAAGCATTTAAAAAGCAGTGTGTTGCGCGACTAACTCACCCTACGAATTACGTTTCTTAAGATATGAAATGTTCACGTTAATGCTTTCTCATTCATAAGGGCTTAAGGTGGCATTTTGAGAATTGCGTTAATCAGCGATGCCTGGCATCCTCAAATTAATGGGGTTGTGACGACTCTAACCAATACTGTCGCGACCTTGCTTAGGCTAGGACATGAGGTCGAACTCATCACGCCTGATCGCTTTAAGACTTACCCATGGCCGGGCTACCCCGATGTGGGTATGGCGTTCCTTTGCGGCCCACGGTTGCGGCCCATCATCAAGGCATTTAAGCCGGATGCCATCCATCTGGTCACTGAAGGCTCGATTGGTTACGCTACCCGCCGTTATTGCCGTGAATTTGGATACCACTATACCAGCTCGTATCTTAGCCAATTTCCAGAATATTTTAAACTACGCACTGGTTTTCCGATGTGGGTAAGCGAGGCCTACCTGAGCTGGTTTCACAGTGACAGTGATCGGGTCATGGTAGCGACGGAATCCCTGGAAAAGGAAATGCGCCAAAAGGGTTATCAGCGCTTGGCGCGATGGTCACGCGGTGTAGATACCGAGTTGTTTAGACCTCGTGACAAAGATTTTATCCAAGACCCACGCCCCATCTTTATGTTTACCGGCAGAGTGGCTATCGAAAAAAATATCGAAGTATTTTTGAAGCTTGATCTCCCTGGAACTAAATTTGTCATCGGCGATGGCACACATAAAGACTTATTGGCAAAAAAATATCCAGCCGTCCGGTTTACAGGATACCAGCAAGGCGAAAATTTGGCACGATTTATGGCCGCCGCCGATGTTTTTGTTTTTCCCAGCCTGACCGATACGTTCGGAGTCGTCTTACTGGAAGCATTAGCCAGTGGTGTTCCGGTTGCTGCCTATCCCGTGCAAGCCCCTAAAGATGTGATAACGAATTCAGAGGTTGGCATTTTAAGCAATGATCTCCAGTATGCTGCCATGACTGCATTGTCTTTGAATCCGCAAACCTGCCGGCGTTACGCGCTGGAATATACCTGGGAAAAATGCACCCAGCAATTTGTGGACAATCTTGTTCCCATGGTTTGAAATGTTGTTGACACTTAAGTAGCGAGTAGATACCATCTCTCCAA
>PMDM01000109.1 GCA_003155565.1 Methylococcaceae bacterium
TGAGGGGGATGTGGAAACGGGGTTAGGGCACGGCTACTTGGGCACCGTCAGACGAAAGGGACGGATCGGACATGCCAAACCTACTGCTACCGCGCCACATCTCTACTCTACCGAATGGAGCTATTCGTCTTATTTAAAGCAAACCCTCACAACTGTCGGAGTATTAACGGAATATATGGCGGGTTTCAATAGAATACGTAAAATTTTACGCAACACCATGATTTTAAATAGTTTAAAAAATTCCGAGAGTTTGGGGTTAGAACCCCTATCTCAAGATTTTACGTCGACCAACTCAAAAAAATCTGATCCCATAAAAAATCCGGTTGCTTTCTGGGTATGTGTTGGATCAATTTTTTTAGCTTCTTCAGTTACATATCGTTTGGCATATTCAGACAGCTCCACAACATCTACCCGGTTATCCTTGTTGCCGCGTAGCTCAAGATCGGCCTTGCCGTTTAAGGCGTCCAGCAGGACTGCCGTAAAAACGCCATGCCCCTCTTTTCCGTCCAACGCTTCTTGATCATTGGCTGAACCGGCAAGAACAAATCGGCCTGTGCTTTGCCCTAAAGCGCCCGTCCAGGTCACGTCCTGATTACGTCGCATGACCATATCGGAACTTGCAAGTGCTCCGGCGTAACATGAATCGATTAAAATGGCCACCCTCGATGTAGAGAAATTTGAAATCAATTCAGATAGGGTCACATCAGACAAAGCATTTGCTTGAATCTCATTATTCACCGTAGTTTTTAATTCATAAGGAAGAAAAAAATAATGCCCATTAATGACAACGCCATGTCCGGCAATAAATATAACCACGACATCGTTGGGTTTTGCGGTTGATGCAATAAGATTTAGATTATCCTCAATATTTTTTCGGGTCGCCTGTCCGTCAGTCAATAGCTTTGGAATGACTTCCTTGAAACGATTGTGTTGCCCTTGCAATAGCGAATTAATGCCCTCCGCATCATTCACGGCATTAACAAGTGTGTTAATGCTAGTGTTTTGGTATTTATTGATGCCAATGCTTAATACATACAAAGACGGCTTACTTTCTGGAACAGCATCATAATGGAAAATTAAATTTATTTTTTCATTGGATTGCAAAGATTTTTTTACATCAAACGCTGATAGCGAAATTGGGTTATCCCCTGTTTCCAAGAATATTTTTTGCTCATCCAAATAGGGTTTGTCACTGGAATTGCTTACCCGTAAACCACGGGTTGCGACAGTTGCGCCACTACGTTTTAAAACAATATCGCCTATTCCACTGCCTTGGTCGGTAAATTCATAACGTAATTTAATTTCGGGTACTTTTACGTTTATGGTGTTGTTTTCGGCTAAATTGACATCATTGCATTGTTTGTCGTCACACCATGCCAAAGACTTGAGCACAGGCGGAACGTATTTTGATATAACCGCTTTTGCATCTTCCCTATTAATTTCATCTGGCAATAACGATGCACTATAAAACTTTTGCGAGACCAGGTCTGGCCTGTAGAAATTACGTTGAATTTGGTCAGACAAAATAAAAGTCGGTGTAGAGGCATGGCCTCGATTAATATGATACCCAACAAATTTTGAAGCAAGTGGTTGAGATTGTACAACCGGACGTAATCCTCTACTCAAAACATTTTTTTGGGTGAGTTGCGCCAGTTCATTTGAATGGTCGAAATAGCCATCAGGTGTCCAGGCTATCCAGCGATTATCCGCCATTATAAATAGCGCCATTGCTTCAGTAGCATCGCTAATATTAAGNNTGCCATCGCCTAGTGCCGCTACCACATAACGACCATCTCTTGTGAGATTCACTGCCCATGCTGGCGATTGTAATGGAATACTCCATAAACTTTCACCCTGCTTAAAGAGCCTTAACGAATAATCCGCGCCTAACAGTATCAGCGTCCCATCCTCTGAACTTGCAATTGAACGGGAATATTCATTTGTGTCCAATTTGATCGGTTTGCCTTTCAACAAAGGCTGCATGGAATTACGCCAATTTTTAACAGTCGTGGGTATTATAGGTTCAAATAAACCCTTTTCTGGCTCCGGATTCTCAATCAACGTGCGTTCCAGAAAACTGAATCTAATCGGTTGCTTGCCGCCTTGTGCCTTACCTATCTCCAGTACAGTCCCGTCCTTAGATAATGCAAACTTACCCAGATACGCATCACGATAATCGGGAATAAGTCTGGGCTGCGCTGCGATTTCCTGACTACCCAATACGACTTTGCCAACCAAAGCTTCAGCGGTAGCGAAGGCTAATTCATTGTTAGCGATAGGCAGAAGATCAGTAATAGAGTCCTTGGCAACAGCTATGTCTGATTGTTTCCCTGATCTCAGATTCCAGGTATGAATAAATTTAGCACCAGAAGAATCGCCATAGGTACCTGCACCGAACAGTGTGTCGCCAGACCAGGCGACTGAAGAGAAAACACCAGAGTTTTTCTGATGGGGACTAAATTTATTCGTCGTGGTTAAATCTTTTAATGACAATACCTCAATTTCATGAGCATCAAGCGAGCCAATAGCCGCTTGCGTTTGATCGGGCGATATGGCAATTCGCCATGGCCTCCGCTTACTAGCTAATTTATAGGCAGCAATCAGATGAAAATGTTCGTCATACATCCGAATACTGCCGTCCAAACAGGCAGTGATAAATTTGTTGTCGGGTAGATACTCAATCGTGGTAACAGTGTCTGAACAATCATTATTTTGGGTCGCCAAGGTCTTTGCCACTAAATCAACAACCCGTAGCAACCCCGTGCTGGTGCCAATCGCAAGATATTTACCATCTTTGGAATAGCTCAGGGCATGGATTGAGCCTAGTATGCCGGGTAATCTACCAATGATTTCACCTGTATTGAGATCAATGCTATATACCGTACCTGCATTATCCCAACTTATCCCCGTGCTGCCCCCAACAACCGCAATATCTTTTGTTGGTGAAGCCGCAACCGCGTAGAGCGCACCTTCATTTTGCTGTCCAATGGGTACGCGTAAAGCCTTTGAAGGCTCAGTGATGGAAGTCCACAACCGTGCGGTTTTATCATCGGAAACGCTAATCAGTTGCCCTTTTCGAGTTAGCGAAATTTTATTCACAATGGCGGCATGAAACCCTGTTTCTATTTTCAGGATCGGCTCTGATGCAGTTGTGACTGGTGGTTCTGCCTTTTTAAGGGTTGGCTCCGATCTTGTAATGATGGATGGTTTTGCACTTTTAAGTTTTGGTTCGGATGAAGGGGCAAAAAGCGTTTCTATATCCTTATAAATCGAGTTTAGTGAAATGGTTGCAGGAGCCCAGATAATCAGGGCTCCCGTC
>PMDM01000358.1 GCA_003155565.1 Methylococcaceae bacterium
GCGACAAAAAACGCCACCTGGTTTTTAAGAACTACGGTGATACCGAAACCGAACTCAAGGCCAAAATCCAAAACCTGTTCGACAAAGCCCGTGCTAAGTGGGAAGGGGTATTTCCCGATGGCGCAAAAATTGACCTTACCCCCAGCCACCTTGCCGTGTGCGTGTCGTCACTGGAAGGTGTAAAGCTGTTCAATTCCAATCTGGATGTGGTTGATGAGGCTTTCGAGTACCTTATCAACAAAAGCAGTAAAGGCGAAAAAGGTCAGTACTTCACCCCGCGTTATGTGATTGATATGTGCGTCAAGATGCTCAATCCCCAAGAGCATGAAACATTCATTGATACCGCTGCGGGCAGTTGCGGCTTTCCAGTTCACGGCATTTTCCATGTCTGGGAACAAATCATGAAAAACGAAGGCTTAAACAAAAGCCATTTGTTTACCACGGAAAAAAAGCCTGCCCGTTGCGAAACCTATGTACAGGAAAAAGTATTTGCCATCGACTTTGACGAAAAAGCCGTGCGCGTAGGCCGCACCTTAAACCTGATAGCAGGCGACGGGCAAACTAACGTGTTGCACCTAAACACGCTGGATTACGAACGCTGGGACGAAAAAACCAAAGATGAAGCATGGACGGATATTTACGGGGAAGGCTGGAAGAAACTGCGTAAGCTACGCACCCCCAAAGACCAAAACCGTGATTTCGGTTTTGACATCCTGATGGCTAATCCACCGTTTGCCGGAGACATCAAGGAAACGCGCATTCTTGCCAAGTACGAACTGGCGCGAACTGTTAGCCTCGATAAGGTAAACAATGTCGATGAAAACGACAAGAATATTGAGGATGCGAGCCAACGCAACCCAACTTTCCCGGAAAGCTTGCGTAGCAGCCACGAGACCATTTACAAAATGGCCGATGGCACTTACCGCAAGGTCAAGATTAAAGACCAAAGCAATGTCGGTCGCGATATTTTGTTTATTGAGCGCAACCTGAACTTCATCAAGCCCGGCGGACGTATGGCGATTGTGTTGCCGCAAGGCCGTTTTAACAATTCCAGCGACAAAAATATCCGTGAATATTTGGCTGACCATTGCCGTATTTTGGCGGTGGTGGGTTTGCATGGCAATGTGTTCAAGCCGCACACCGGCACCAAAACCAGTGTGTTGTTGGCGCAAAAATGGGATGAAAAGCTCTGTCCGAAAGTCGATGATTACCCGATTTTCTTTGCCACCATGCAAGAGCCAAGCAAGGATAATTCCGGCGATAAAATTTATATGGCACAGGCCGATGGTTCACCTCTGCTAGATACCCATGAACATTTGATTGTTAAGCACGATTTGTTTAACCACGATGGCTTAACACAAGATGGTATTGCCGAGGCGTTTATTGAATTTGCCAAAAAGGAAGCTTTAAGTTTTTTTCTCTAAGCCCTTTCGATGAAGCCCGTTATCGGGCGTTGTTGGAAGGGCTGGAGATAATAGAGTTAATGTCAAAAGATGTTTACGGTAGCTTATATGGTAGGTTTGATGCAGAGTTTTTTGATAAAAAATACATAGCAAATGAAAAAGCTGTTGATTTAAAACAATCAGTTTTTCTATCTGAACTTGCGATTATTACTGATGGTGAGCATGGATCACCTGATTTAGACGATGAAAGCGGCATTATTTATTTATCTGGAAATAACGTCAAAGATAATCAAATTGATTTTGAAAATGTGCGTTATTGCTCTGAAAAGCTACATATTAAAAATGCTCGGTCATCCGTTAAAAAGAACACCGTTTTAATGTCAATCGTAGGCACAGTTGGCAAAGCTAGTGTGGTGCATGACGATGTGATTGCTAATACAGATAGAAATGTAGCGACAATAAAACTAAGCGCGTTAATTAACCCTCATTATTTATCCATTTTTTTAAATTGCAAGTATGGGACTAATCAAACTGGCAGGTTTTCTACAGGCAATGTTCAGCCTTTGCTTAATTTATCTCAAATTAAGCAGTTAAAAATCTGCAACTTCAGTATAAGTTTTCAAAGTGAAATTGAAAAACTTTCTCATGCTCAAGATGCGAAGTTAAAACAATCAAAAGCAAGCTATGCTCAAGCCGAAACTCTGCTACTCGATACGCTAGGTTTGGCGGATTTTTCACCCAGTACGGAAAAGGTCAATATCAAGTCATTCAAAGATTCATTCGTCGCCACAGGCCGCTTGGATGCGGAGTATTACCAGCCAAAGTATGATGACTATGTGCAAAGAATAAGGTGCTATAAGAATGGGTTTAAATCTATAACGGATGTACTGACTATACCAATAAAAAATGGAACAACACCAAATAGTGCGGCCCCTGGCTATAAAACACTTGAACACTATTTTGTTAGAGTAGAAGCTTTTCAACAAAACCTAACTATTGACGAAACGCTTTTTCACTCTGTGGACAGCGAAGATTACTTCAAGTACAAGGCTAATCTTGCTTTAAAAAACGATATATTGGTTTCGATGACGGGCACAATAGGCGCGGTAGTTATTTATTCACCCAATAAGCCAGCATTAATTAATCAGAATGTTATGCGGCTTAGGTGTAATACAAATCTAATAAATACAGAATCATTAGCCGTATATCTAAAAACCATTGGCAAAGTATTACTAGAGAGAGTTCAGACAGGGAATGTTCAGCCCTATGTAAACACTTCCAATTTTGAAACTTTGATTGTGCCTTTAATTGATTCACAGATCCAAAGCCAAATCGCCGATTTTGTGCAACAAAGCTTCACCCTAAAAGCCCAAAGCGAACACCTGCTAAACGTTGCCAAACGCGCCGTAGAAATCGCCATTGAAACCGATGAACGGGCGGCTATGGTTTACCTTAACGAGCAACTGGAGTTACAAACCTAGGTTTGTATTCCGGGGATTGATTTTTATGTTAAAAAAAGGCTTGCATACTCCCGCACATTTGTTTGTTGACAATGCCGCTTATTTTATAACCAGTGCGATTTACCAAAAACGACCTTTATTAAAGCCGGAGCCAATCAAGCATCATTTAATAACTACGATTGAAACTTGTTTTGCTGAGAAAAACTGGCAGTTGAATCATTGGGTCATTTTAGACAACCATTACCATCTCTTGGCAACCAGTGCTAAAGGTGATGATATGCCGAAAATTTTTCGTAAAATCCATGGCTTATCAGCACAGTTTATTCAAGCACAAGGGCGTTGTGATTTGCCTATTTGGTGGAATTACTGGGATTATTGTCCACGTGATGAAAAGGATTATTTTATTCGCTTGAATTATTTGCTTAACAATCCTGTTAAGCATGGATATGTGACAAATTTAATTGATTATCCTTATTCAAGTTTTCACGCAACCTTTGAAAAGCTAGGACGAGACGCTTTGGCACAACAATTTAAGGATTATTCCGAATATAAAAATTTATATTTAGATGAGGATTAAATGAGCATTCCGTTTATAAATAAATACGCGCAAACCCAAATCGCCGATTTTGTACAACAAAGCTTCACCCTCAAAGCCGAAAGCGAACGCCTGCTAAACGTTGCCAAGCGTGCAGTGGAATCACCATTGAGCAAGATGAAAACGCAGGTATGGCTTACATAGAGAAAAACGCATGAGTGGCGATTTTTTAAGCAAGTAGCCTGGATGCAGCCTTGCGAAATCCGGGAATTCGTTGCTGCGATTTTCCGTATTACGTTACACTTCATACGGGCTACCTTTCTACAATCTGAACCAAGGTTTTAAGACATCGACATCTCAAGCCAACTTCTTATACTTCAACCGATGCGGATTAT
>PMDM01000484.1 GCA_003155565.1 Methylococcaceae bacterium
GGACATTTCTATTTGTTGCTAACATATGGGTAAAAAGAATTTCCGGATTATATTGGACATGAACTCGTTCGACCAACTGATTGCCCCCTAATGGCAAACAGATGAACTCCATGTCGCAAAATTGCTTGCTGTAAAGCGGACTGTCGTGACTGTCTCTAAATGGCGTGCGCCGTAATAAGGCGGCGCTTTTCCAGTGGGTGAGAGACCCACCCGGCTATTGCTCCGGCCGGAAGCTACCGAAGCAGTCAGGGAGGTAACGAACTGGCTGAAGCCTTCGGTGAAACTGTCACGATATACGGTGACGGTGCGAGTGTGCAGGCCGTAACGTAAGTGAACGCCGAGCAAGCCTCGAAAAGGACAATGTGCAGGTTGACCCGTATCTCTAAGCGGGGAAAGCTGATATGACTGGGGGAATTGAGCAAATGACGATCCCAGTTGCTGCACCGGGGTATTAGCGACAGCATGTACACAAGGAATGCGCACGCAACACGGGAAGCCCCATTGCGTGGCCGGGGACGGTCAACAGGATGCCCGTGAGGGACAGGCCGGGCGCATTGGGGTGGCGGAGAGGTTCGTAGTACCGAAGAAGCCTGGTAATGCGGGTGGAGGGAAGGAGCCTTAGTTCAAGATCAACGCAATAAGTGGGGAGGGACAGGAGATTGGGTAACCTATCAACTCCGATAAGGGTTCAGAAACTGCAGATGGCGTTACACGCAAAAGCGAAGGCTGAAGCCAGTTATCGTTTCTATGCGCTGTACGACAAGCTATACCGAGAAGACATCTTGGCACATGCCTATGCCCAGTGCCGCTCTAACAAGGGCGCACCCGGTGTGGATGGTCAGGATTTCGAAGATATTGCGGCGTATGGGGTGGAACGGTGGCTTGGCGAACTGGCGTTTGCGCTTAGAGAAGAATCGTATCGGCCGGAGCCGATCAGACGAGTGTTTATACCGAAAGCCAACGGCAAGCTCAGGCCATTGGGAATATCAACGTTACGAGATCGGGTCTGCATGACGGCAGCGATGCTGGTATTGGAACCGATTTTCGAAGCAGATCTCCCCGATGAGCAGTATGCTTACCGTCCGGGTCGCAATGCCCAACAGGCGGTCATTGATGTTGAAGACCAGCTGTTTCGAGGTCGACCGGATGTCGTCGATGCCGATCTTGCGGATTACTTTGGAAGCATTCCTCATACCGAATTGTTAAAATCGGTAGCGCGTCGTGTGGTTGATCGACGTTTACTGAACTTGATTAAGAAAACCTCTATTTATTAAAATTTAAGTCACCCAATTGCAATCCGGCTGATTTTTTTCGACTATATTTCAAAATTAGGGTGTATTCCAGTGATTTG
Source organism: Methylococcaceae bacterium (assembly GCA_003155565.1). Lineage (GTDB taxonomy): Bacteria > Pseudomonadota > Gammaproteobacteria > Methylococcales > Methylomonadaceae > Methyloglobulus. The sequence goes on from PMDM01000484.1 coordinate 1,352, forward strand.
AAGTAAAAATCACATCAAATCGCCTGATTTTTGGGTTATATCCNNCCACTACGGGCGCACCTTCCCTGTGATGGTTCATCAAAGCTCGTTTGGCAGCATTTGCCTCGCGGTTAATCAACTGTAGCAAGCGCTTCATGTTGTAAACTAAATTCATCAAGCCAATCTTGACGATAGCCCGCAGTAAACCGATGGTACGTACCACATGTCCACCCATTGCCGCCTGTGCGCCAAACACATGTTCGACTCGGGCCCTGACTTTTGACTTCGTTCGGTTTGATAACTTTTGTTCTTCGGTTAAGGGCTTGCCTCGTGTGTCTTTTTCACACACCTGGCTCTCAATCTCTACGTCTGCTAAGCGTTGTTCCTGGGCTGGACAACACTACGCCCGCTTGGGCAGTTGGTGCGAGGTGATAGGCAAAATGCTGCAACCAAGCAAAGTTGGCGTTACCGGCAGGCGGGGTGCCGTATTGCCAGCGGCCATCGCTGCGTAACTGGTCACCGCTCCAGTCGGAATCGTTGAAGGGCGGATTGGCGATGATGTAATCGGCTTTTAGGTCTTTGTGGGCATCGTTCAGGAAGGAGCCTTCGTTGTTCCATTTAACCTGCGTACTGTCGATGCCACGAATGGCGAGATTCATTTTCGCCAGCCGCCAGGTGGTCTGGTTGCTTTCCTGCCCGTAAATGGAAATGTCGTTGACGCGCCCTGATGTTCTTCGACAAATTTTTCCGATTGCACAAACATACCGCCTGAGCCGCAGCACGGATCAAACACCCGGCCTGAATAAGGCTCCAGCATGTTAACCAGGAGTTCGACAATGCTGCGCGGCGTATAGAACTGGCCGCCCTGCTTGCCTTCGGCCAGCGCAAATTCACCGAGGAAATATTCAAACACATGCCCTAACACATCGGCGCTGCGGGCTTTGGCATCGCCCAATGCAATATTGCCGACCAAATCAATCAAGCCGCCTAAACTGGTTGGGTCAAGGTTCTGCCTAGCAAAGACTTTCGGCAATACGCCTTTGATAGAGGCATTTTCCTTTTCGATGGCATCCATCGCTTCATCCACCAATGTGCCGATCTGCAGCTGTTTGGCGTGGGCTTGCAGAAACGACCAACGGGCTTGCGACGGTACGAAAAAGATGTTTTCGGCCTGGTATTCGTCTTTATCTTCGGGATCAGCACCGTCATAATCGCCTTCGCCTGCCTGCAATCTGGCAAAGTATTCTTCAAACGAATCAGAAATGTATTTGAGAAATATCAAACCTTGCACGATATGTTTGTACTCGGCGGCATCGATATTTTTACGCAGCTTGTCGGCAGCTTTCCAGAGTTGTTTTTCGAGTGGTTCTTCGTTGGCGGTTTTGGCCTTTGCCATAATATTTGTCGGGAGTTATTTTTTAGTTATGTTGAGTATAGCTTTCTTCTAATTGACTTA
>PMDM01000322.1 GCA_003155565.1 Methylococcaceae bacterium
ATCACATCAACTTTCAAGCGTTCCAACGCTTTAGCAATACGTACCTTTTCGTCGCGCGTCATCGACGCGCCCGGACTTTGCTCACCATCCCTTAAGGTGGTGTCAAAAATAATCAAATGGTCTTTCATGTTCACTCCATCAATGGATGGCAATCGGCTAGTCAATTAGATAGCCGCGTAAATAAAGAGGGTTGGTGTTGTGAAAAAAGAATTAAATGCCCGCTAGGGCAGGATTCTCAGGAGCAGGCACAAACAGGCGCATAGCTTAACTACAGCGAAGCTGGCTTGAAAATAATGGCTTTGGCCTTGTTTGGTGTATTGGGGGAACATAGGTAAAAATATAACGCAATAGTCTTCCAGTCACAAGCAGAATCTACAATTTACGTCCTTGTAATCGCCGTTTACGCATGACCAGGGTAACGGCAGGCCCAGAAACCGCATAAGCTAAAAATAACAAGAACAGCATAGTCTCCGGCTGCGCCATGATAAAAGCAATACCCAGCATCACTGATATGGCAACAAAAAAAGGTACTTTTCCCCGTAAGTCTATCTCCTTAAAGCTGGAATAACGGAAGTTACTCACCATCAACAAGCCCGTACTGATCGTCAGCACTATGGCTGGGTATTTGACCATATCAATATCGTAGCCGTGTTCTACGGAGATCCAGATAAATCCTGCAAGAATTGCGGCAGCGGCAGGACTGGGCAAGCCTTGAAAATAACGTTTATCGGCGGTGCCTACCTGGGCATTAAAGCGGGCTAGCCGCAAAGCCCCGCCCGCCATGTGGACAAAAGCAGCGAATAATCCTACCTTACCAAAACTCGAAAAAGCCCAAAGATACATCACCAAGGCGGGGGCCGCTCCAAATGAAATCATGTCGGATAAGCTATCGTACTGTACACCGAACTCACTCTCGGTATTCGTTAGCCGTGCCACACGACCATCCAGTCCATCCAAAATCATGGCTACAAAAATAGCTATTACAGCCGTCTCGTAGCGACCGCCGATAGCAGAAGTAATCGCATAGTAGCCGGAAAACAACGCGCCTGTGGTCAATAAATTGGGTAATAAATAAATGCCGCGACGACGAATCGAGCGTTTTTCGGGTTTGATCATTTTATTAAGTGCTTACTTTTATTCTGAAAGATTTAGGGCGGAATTATACAACGGGCGGATATTCCGCACCCAAGTTTAATCAGTGCTTGTGACAGGAATATTAACAGGACATTTTGTGCCCTAAAATCAATGCAGCAAAAGCAAAGATTCCATATTTAAGGAAAATCTGAAAAGTCCTTCGACAAAATTCTCCTGCACGTGTCGAAGGACTCAGGACGAACGGCAAAAGGTTGATTACGTTCGTGGTGAGCCTGTCGAACCATGAGCGGAATCAACTTGTTCAGAATTTCCTTAACTATGGTAAAATTCGCGCACCAAAACGTGGCGAAATCACCCAATCTGGCAACCCAGATCATTGCCACTAATCCCTAAGTTTTTAACTCCAACACACGTACAATCATGAATAAACCAAAAAAAGTCGCAATTCTCACAGCAGGTGGTTTAGCCCCGTGCCTCAACTCAGCTATAGGCAGTCTTATCGAACGTTACAACGAAATCGACCCGTCGATTGAAATTATTTGCTATCGTAGCGGCTATAAAGGCTTATTACTCGGGGACTCCTACAAAGTCACAGCTACGGTACGAGAAAAAGCTGGTCTTTTGCACCGCTTCGGTGGTTCGATTATCGGCAACAGCCGCGTCAAACTCACTAACGTAAAAGACTGCATAAAACGTGGCCTTGTACAAGAAGGCCAGGATCCGCAAAAAGTTGCAGCCGACCAACTAATTAAAGATAGCGTAGATATTCTGCACACTATCGGCGGTGACGACACCAATACTGCTGCCGCTGATCTTGCCGCATTCCTGGCGAGCAACAACTATGGCTTGACCGTAATTGGCCTACCCAAAACCGTTGATAATGATGTCTTCCCCATCAAACAATCATTAGGTGCCTGGACTGCCGCTGAACAAGGCGCACGTTATTTCTGGAATGTGGTTGCCGAAAACAACGCCAATCCGCGCATGTTGATCGTCCATGAAGTTATGGGACGTAGCTGTGGCTGGCTGACGGCGGCAACCGCCCAAGAATACCGCAAATTGCTAGACCGCGCCGAATGGCTGCCGGAGTTGGGACTGGATCGCGCCACTTATGAAGTCCACGGCGTATTTATCCCCGAAATGGCGATAGACCCGGCAGCAGAAGCAAAACGCTTACGTGCGGTCATGGATAAGGTAGACTGCGTGAATATTTTTGTTTCCGAAGGCGCTGGGGTTGAATCTATCGTGGCAGAAATGCAGGCCAAAGGACAAGAAGTTCCCCGCGATGCCTTCGGTCACGTCAAACTGGATGCCGTCAATCCCGGCAAATGGTTCGGGGAACAGTTTGCGCAAATGATCGGCGCGGAAAAAACCCTGGTGCAAAAATCTGGTTATTTCGCGCGGGCCGCCGCTTCCAACGTTGAAGACATCCGTCTCATCAAATCCTGCGCCGACCTTGCCGTCGAATGCGCTTTCCGCCGTGAGTCCGGCGTAATAGGCCACGACGAAGACCGTGGCAACATCCTGAGAGCGATTGAGTTTCCACGTATAAAAGGCGGTAAACCATTTGATATTGATACCGCATGGTTTAACCAAACTTTGTCTGAAATCGGACAAATCAAGGGTGCTAGGGTAGCAGTTGGGCATTAGCAATACCATTCTCTAAGTCCTGCTGGTTGGAATGAAGTGCCAACCAGCAGGCTTTGACGTTTGATATACTACCGCCGGGGGCTTTTTCAAGATCGACTACTTATTGATTCGGCCTTGTGAAGTATTAACTCCGTTCGCCTTGAGCTTGTCGAAAGGCCAGTAGACTTCGACAAGCTCAGCCCGAACGGTTCAAACATAATCGGGCCGAATCAATAAAAGGTCAAAACGTTTGGTACGAGCTGCAAACCCCATACTGCGTAAGCATTAATAAAACCAGGATAGTCTTGCTGGAATTAAGCACAAAAAAGAGAGGCAAGCCTCCCTTTCTAGTAAAAACCGCTAGCGATTAAGCTTAGGCTTTCTTGCGGCGTGAAACACCGGTTAAGCCCATCAAAGCAGAACCAAACAACCAGATTGCTGCAGGGATTGGGGTTTGAGCAACCGCAATACCGCCCGTGTAACTGCCTGCACTGCTTCCGGTAATTACCAACTGGTGCGCTCCTGAAGCAGCCGCAAAATCCACGCCCAGCAGAAACTGAGAAAGTCCAGCGGGTAATAAAAATAAATCAGTACCATCCAATGTGGCGGCAAAGTCTTGGATCAGCCCAGAAATTTCAAAAGAAACGTTTACGGCAGTAATACCTACGACGGATGTTCCGGGTATCGTAAAGTCCCAAGTATCTAAAAATGAAGGGCCTGTTAAGTTACCTGCAATGTTCGCAGTATTAGTAACCATGCCTAAATTTACGGTAGCAGCGCTGGCTTGAAATGAGAACGCTGCCATTGCCAATCCCAAAACAATCAATAATTTTTTCATATAAGTCTCTCCAAATATTAATAACAAGTTATAAAAAATAAATTTGCAACTCAGCCATCTTTTGGTAAAGACCTGTAGCTTTCCGACCCTACCTCGCAGTAAGTGTAGCCTGTGGAACAACGAAGAATCGTTTTTGTCACTTCCCTAAAAACTCCCTAAAAATATACTTGTCCTTTATTTTCTTTGGTTAAGTTTTTAACCTTGGGTATAGGTTAAACCTTAGAAATTCTCTTGAATATACGTATGATTACCTAGTCTCCCCAGTTTTTAATGGTAATATCCAAAACTAAAAAGCTCGTAGAGACGTAAGATTTTGCGTCCCTACCCTCACCCACTCTCTGTTACCCTGTATTCAGGGTCACAGAGAACTGAACTCCTTTTCATCTTTTCGCTTACCGTCAAACTCCTTAACTTTGGTTCTAGTTTAAAGAATCCGTCTAATTAAGTATATCCGTATAAATACCTAGCCCCATCCTAAAATCTAAGACCCTGCCCTACTCCGTTCATCAGGCAAGTCAGATATTTATCCTTAACCCTGCCTGTATCTTGCCAATGACAAGATGTCCTTCAATCCTTAACTTATTTACTCTTGCATCCCTACTGCATTGCGGCTGATTCTTTAGGTTCGGGTCTACTATATCCCCAGGTTAGTTGTAAAAATATCCGTACAAATACCTAGAACGGTATTTTAAGAACCTCTGAATCTGTTGATTACATTCATGGTTCGACAAGGCTCTCCTGAGCGTAGCCGAAGGNNGTCCTGAGCTTGTCGAAGGACTTGACCGGAGTTAGCTTGAATAAACTAAGCCGCCAATATTTTTCACTTCTTGATCTGGTTGAGTAAATGCACCTTGCTTATTGACGCATTCAAACTAACTAGAACTCAACAAACACGGTATGATTGTGAAAACGCCTTCCTGTAGCTTAAGATTGCTAACATTGGGTAAATAACTTCGCCAAAACGGTGTTACGCGCCCAATCCTTTTAGTCCGGCAAGTAAGTCCTAAGATAAAATACGCCCTTATCTAACTCTGAGTTCTAGCAAAACACATCATCCATGCTTGCCAGCCTGATCCGATTTTCCATACGCTATTATGGTGTTGTGATTACCATTGCCGTGCTGATATTGCTGGTTGGTAGTTACCGCTTTGCGACGGCTGGCCTGGATATTTTTCCTGAATTCTCACCCAAGCAGGTCATCATCCAAACGGAATCGCCTGGGCTTTCTTCCGAGCAAGTCGAACTGCTGGTGACCCAACAGATTGAGCTGGCGATCAGCGGGGTGATCGGACTGCAATCTGTGCGTTCGGAGTCGATCCAAGGCTTGTCGATTATTATTGCTATCTTTGCTGAAAACAGTGATATTTACCGTAACCGCCAGCTTATCAGTGAACGGCTGGCTCAGTTGCCTGCACATTTGCCAAAAGGTATTTCGCCAGTTGTTTTGCCACTGTCATCTTCTTCCGCCACGGTTTTAGTCTTGGGTTTAAGTTCCGAACATGTTGATTTAATGGCTTTACGCAGCCTTGTTGATTGGAGTATTGCACCGCGCCTTCATGCTGTTCCTGGTGTTGCCGATGTCAATGTATTTGGCGGTGACGTAAAGCAACTGCAAATACAGGCCGATCCCGTTCAGCTAAAACGCTTTAACTTGTCTTTGGATGAAATTATCCAGGCAGCTTCCCAAGCTGCAAACATCCAAGGCAGCGGNNTTTCACTGTACAGATTACTGGGCTACCGGCTACACCGGAGCAATTTGCCCACATCATCGTCAAGCGCGACAAGGGGGCTAACATTACGCTAGGTGAAGTAGCAACCATTACCTATGCACCAAAACCAGCGATTGGCGCGGCACAGATTATGGGCAAACCTGGCATCGTCATCATGGTGATTGCCCAGTACGGCGCTAATACTTTGTCGGTGTCCCGATCGCTTGAAGATCTATTGAAGGAATTCAGCCCTACCCTTAGCAAGCAAGGCATTGTGTTCTACCCGCACTTGTTCCGCCCTGCCGACTATATTGAACGGTCAATCGGTAACCTGTCCAAGCATCTGTTGATTGGCGGCTTGTTTGTGTTGGTCATCCTGTATTTATTTCTATTTAATGTCCGCGCCGCGATTATTTCTGCACTGGCGATCCCTGTTTCCTTATTGGGTGCCGTGATAGTATTGCTGGAAGCGGGGGTCAATCTCAATATTATGGTGTTGGGTGGTTTGGCTATCGCATTGGGCGAGGTGGTTGACGATGCGATTATCGACACCGAAAACATTTTTCGTAGACTGCGCGAAAATCGGCTGTTAAATCAACCTTTGCCCGTTGCTGAGGTAATCAACACGGCTTCGCTGGAAGTACGTGGCTCTGTCGTCTATGCCAGCTTTATCGTCGCGCTGGTGTTTGTGCCGTTATTGACGCTGGATGGCGTGGCGGGTCGGTTATTTGCACCGCTAGGTTATTCTTATATATTGGCGATTCTATTGTCTTTGCTGGTTGCGCTAACGTTAACTCCGGCGCTTTGCCATGCGCTGTTCGGCCGTTATGAGCTGGAAACTAAGGATCCACCGTTGATTAAAGCCATCAAAGATTCTTACAAAAACTGGTTGTTGGCTGCATCCAGGCATTTCAAACCGATACTAGTAGTAAGTATGGTCACTTGCTTATCGGGCTTTATAGCTTCCTTCACTATCGACCACAAATTTTTGCCTGAACTGCGCGAAGGCCATTATATCGTTCACACCAGCAGCATTCCAGGTACTTCGCTGGCTGAATCCATACGCATCGGCAGTCAACTCACCGGACAGTTCATGATGATTCCTGGTGTGGAATCAGTATCACAATGGGCAGGCCGGGCAGAACGGGGCGCTGATACCTACGGCAGCCACTACAGCGAATACGAAATCCGGCTAAAACCGAATTCNNGCGTTGATGAAACCATCTCCGGTTATACTTCACCTGTTGTCGTCAATATTTTCGGGAATAATTTAAATGATCTGGATGCCAAGGCGCATGCCGTTGCCGCAATTATGCAAGACCTTCCCGGTGCGAGTAATGTCCAGGTACGTTCCCCGCCCGGCACACCTTTTGTGCAAGTCCATTTGAACCTGAACCAACTCACTTTTTGGGGCGTAACGCCGGAACAAGTCATGGTGTGTTTGCAAAGCGCGTACGAAACCACTGTGGTCGGCAAAACCTTTGAAGGCAACAAAATATTCGAAATAGCCGTCACCTTGTTGCCGGAGCAAAAAAGAAACGTCATGGCAATCGGTGAACTGCCGATTAAAACGCTGGACAGCACTATTATCAAGTTAGCGCAAGTCGCTGACATTAAGCCCAACACTGGCCGCTACAATATCCTGCGTCAGAATTCACAACGCAAGCAAACGATTACCGCCAACATTATTGATGGCGACATGGATGATTTTATGCGGACGCTGAAATCGCGGGTATTCAAGGAAATCTCTTTTTCAACAGAGTCGTATCCTGAATTTACCGGCGCGGCAGTCGAGCAAGGCAAAGCG
>PMDM01000311.1 GCA_003155565.1 Methylococcaceae bacterium
AGGGTGGGCTGATAACATGGAGACCCAAGCCAATTGGTATAATCCAAGGCCTAAATTTGCTGCCCTTCATGAATTTTATTTTTGGGGCGGCTGTTAAGGTAAGTTGACTTACAGTGACACCATCACAAGCTGATGATCCAGCCTGACCAGTTAAACCAGTTCCAGGCCCACCAGTTCCACCATTCGCCGCCAAGTTAATAAGCGTACACGCCGGATTATTGCTTACAGATCCACCAGATGCTTGAAGTGCTTGCGAAGTTGCGGCATTATTAAACTTCTTGGCGCCAAAATTTTTATACTCAAACATTAACTCCGCATCTACTTCGGTATTAGCCATCATACCCCAGACATCATCAGTCAGGCCAAAATCGAAGCCTGCTCCCACATACCAGCCGTCTTTATTGGTTTTGTTCCCACCTAATGCGTCACCAGCGAATTGATGCCCTGTTAAAAGATCATCTCTTTTAGAATCATTACGCGCAAAACCACCACGGAAGAAGATCATGTTATCGTGTACGACTTTGGCTGGTTTAGCTTTTGAATCTTGCATCCACGCATCCAGCTCTTGAACTTTAGCTGTATCAGCGCTTTGGCCTGATGTGGCCCTAATGCTGCTCACTTCATCCTGCATGGCGCGTAGTTGTGCTTCCAACACATCAACTTTGCTCATTAAACCCGCTACTTCTGCGTGGTGTTGGGCTCGTGTTCCCGCTACCGCTTGTTGTGATACTAAAGCACCCGCCACTGTTAAAGTGGCTGTGGCAATGCCAAGTACCAATCTAGTTTTATTCATCATTGTCCCCCCCTCCGAGGTTGTTATTTTACAAAAATTTGCTTTAATACAACAAAACTTCCCTACGAAGCTAATACTAGCAGCAAAACAGAAACACTACAAGTTTTTGTGTAATTTTTTTTATATTATGTTTTTATTATAAATCAACTACTTATAAAACACTCTTAATTATTTTGTTGTATTGTTGGCAAGTAACAACAAAAATCACGAAAAAACCACGTAACAATTCTCCGTTATTTTTGTGTTACCCTTAAGATTAATTGAAAATAGCCTTGTCGACAAGAAATTTCCTTCCTTACCTAACTATCCATGACAACAAGCACTGACATCACCCTGATAGGCGGCGGCATTATGGGGCTGCTAACCGCCCGAGAGTTTTATAATACTGGCGCGACGGTTACGGTTATCGACAAGGGTTTTCTGGGGAAAGAGTCTTCCTGGGCGGGTGGCGGCATTTTATTACCGCTTTATCCCTGGCGACAAAAACGGGCTATTACTCAATTGGTTAAACAAGGTTTGAGCTTGTATCCTGGGCTGGCTTCACAATTATCGGAAGAAACGGGTATCGATCCTGAATGGAATCCCTGCGGCTTATTAATTACGCAAAATCCTGATATTACTGCCGCCATGGATTGGTGCAATCACAATAAAATTGTGTTTGAAGACGCTGGAAATGAGATGTTGAACAGCTTGGATACGACACCTGTGCATCCGTTGTGGCTACCCCATATCGCCCAGATCCGTAATCCTAGGCTGATTAAATCGCTAAAACAGGATCTCCTGCAAAAAGGGGTGAGATTGATTGAAAACTGTCAGTTGAATGCCGTCAATCTCGAAAACAACAAGGTGAATTCAATTGATACTAGCCTGGGAAACCTGTCCATTAACCAGTTGATTATTTCTGCTGGCGCATGGACATCTGAGCTTATGGCGCAGTTTTTCCCTACGATTAGGGATAACAGGCCGCAAATTTCGCCCGTCAAAGGACAAATGTTGTTGTACGCCGCCAAACCGGACACTTTGCAGACGATAGTGCTGGACGGCGAGCATTACCTGATTCCACGGCTGGATGGGCATATCCTGGCTGGCAGCACGGTAGAAACTGATACGTTTGACAAAACCACAACGCCGCAAGCCAAAGACCAGATTAGCGACTTCGCACTAAAATTACTGCCTGCTTTGAAAGACTACCCCTTAGTTAAACATTGGGCGGGAATAAGGCCGGGAACGCAAAATGGCGTACCTTATATAGACAAGCATCCTGAAATCAGCAATTTGAGCATTAATGCCGGGCATTTTAGAAATGGACTGGCGATGGCACCGGCTTCTGCACAGTTGATGGCGGACTTGATACTAGGTCGCCCTACTGCTGTTGATCCTGAGCCTTATCGGTTGGATAGGTTGGTTTAGTGGCGTAAGATATTTTTTGTCTAATTTGTGTAACACATTCACAGCGCTATCTCTTATATGCCCAAGCAACAGAAAACTAACCATGAACCTTTACCCCCTAGTCCGCCCCCTACTCTTTACACTGGATGCAGAAACCGCCCATGCGATAACACTCAAACTATTAAACGCGACCTACATTTCCAGCTTAAGCAAACTACTTTATCCGTCTATAAGCGATAAACCCGTCAATATTATGGGATTAGATTTTAAAAACCCCGTCGGACTTGCCGCAGGTTTGGATAAAAATGGCGATTACATTGATGCCTTGGCTGCCTTGGGTTTCGGTTTTATCGAAATAGGTACGGTAACTCCCCGGCCGCAACCAGGCAATCCCAAGCCGCGCTTGTTCAGGCTGCCCGAACACCAAGCCATCATCAACCGCATGGGTTTCAATAATTTGGGCATAGATCATTTGTTCGCTCAGGTTAAGCAAAGCCGTTACAAGGGGATTTTGGGGATCAATATCGGCAAGAATTTTGACACGCCGATTGAACACGCGGCGGACGATTATTTAATCGGCTTACGCAAGGCTTATGCTGCCGCCAGTTACATTACGATCAATATTTCTTCGCCCAACACGCAGAATTTGCGCCAATTACAACAAGGTGACGAGAGCAGGAAGCTGATTGCTGCACTTAAGGAAGAGCAGCTCAAACTTCAACAGGAGCATGGGAAATACGTGCCACTAGCACTGAAAATAGCGCCCGACTTAAGTAGCGAGGACATAAGCCGCATTGCCAAGCTTCTCTTGGAATTTGAGGTAGATGGCGTTATTGCTACCAACACCACTATCGCCCGAGACATGATCGCAAACCATCCGCTCGCCCATGAAACCGGGGGCTTAAGCGGTAGTCCGGTTAAAGACAAGTCTACCGCTGTCGTCAAGGGTTTATCGGCAGAACTACAGGGCAAAATTCCGGTTATTGCCGTGGGCGGTATATTAAGTGCAGATGATGCCCAGGAAAAATTTGCTGCGGGAGCGAGTTTGGTACAAATTTATAGCGGTCTTATATACCAGGGGCCGGAATTGATAAGGGAGATAAACGAAGGCCAAAGGCACAAGGCGAAAGGCTAAAAACAGCTTTTTCGCCTTGTGCCTTTCACCTTAAATCTTCACTCCCCCGCAATCGACATTCTTTCAATCAAAATAGAACCCGAACGGATATTACCGCGATAATCCATGTCATTGCCCACGGCCACGATATTTTTAAACATGTCTTTCAAATTCCCGGCAATGGTGATTTCTTCAACCGGATATTGAATTTCGCCGTTTTCCACCCAGAATCCCGCCGCACCGCGCGAATAATCGCC
>PMDM01000123.1 GCA_003155565.1 Methylococcaceae bacterium
ACAGGGTTAGCCAGGATGCAATGATAATTGCAATTAAACTGACTGCCCCGATATTGCTACCGTCTTTAGCCATAGGCCTGATTATTGCGGTGTTTCAGGCCGCTACCCAGATTAATGAAGCAACACTTACCTTTGTACCCAAGTTAATAATAATTGGACTGGTGTTACTGATTGCAGGGCCGTGGATGCTGCAAACATTTCTCGATTATTTTCAAGGATTGATCCGGGAAATTCCACAATTAATTGGCTAAGCGGTGAATTTTACCGAAGGACAAATCCTTAACTACGTCGCGTCATTTATCTGGCCGTTAATACGTATCAGTGCGATGTTTGTAGCCGTCCCACTGTTTAGCCTTCGCGCCGTACCGGCACGGGTCAGGCTGATTCTTTCCGTGGCAATGACGCTTGTGGTTATGCCATTATTGCCGGCTTTTTCGACTATTGACATGTTTAGCTATCAAGGGTTTATGGTGGCTATTGCGCAAGTTATGATTGGCTTGGCTAGCGGGTTTATTGTGCAGATGGTTTTTTCAGCCGTCCTTTTTGCAGGCCAGAGCGTCGCTTTAGGCATGGGCTTGGGATTTGCCGCCATGGTTGATCCGCAAAACGGACAGCAGGTTCCCGTCATCGCACAATTTTATGTGATGACCAGCACACTGATTTTTCTCAGTTTAGACGGGCACTTGTTGTTGATAAAAATGTTGCTGGACAGTTTTACCAGTCTGCCGATTGGCATTGATGGCATAACAAAAACCAACATTTGGACTATCATTAGCTGGAGCAGTCGCATGTTTGCCGGAGGCTTATTACTGACGATGCCCATAGTTGCCAGCCTGTTACTGGTTAATATCAGCTTCGGTGTGGCTACTCGTGCAGCACCGCAACTGAATATTTTTTCAGTGGGTTTCCCAGTCACATTAATGCTTGGAATGGTATTGATTTGGGTGACAGTACCTGATGTACTGGATCAATTTACGGGCATTTTAACCGATGCCTATGATTTGGTCGGACAGTTGCTGAGGCTGTGAAAATAGTGGTTATTTACTATAAACTGCATGGGCAAAGGTATTTTATCCATTGAAGTATTAATGATTTTCCTATGTATGCCCGTCAGCCTTGTTGCGATTGTAGATTAAATTATGTCTGAAGATTCAGATCAGGAAAAGACCGAAGAACCCACCAGTAAGCGTCTGGAAGACGCCAAAAAAAAAGGCCAGATTGCCCGCTCCAGGGAACTCAATACCTTTGCAATGTTAATAACAAGCGCCATCCTGTTGCTTGTGTTGGGAAAACAGATGGGCAATGGCCTGTTGGATATCATGCGAACCCAGTTTCAATTAAGCCGGGAAATTATCTTTGATCCCCTTAGCCCGGTAATCTATCTCAAGCAGGTGATGATGGATGGCGTGTTATTGATTGCCCCCTTTATTGCAGTGCTAGTGGTAGTGGCAATTGTTGCCCCTTTGGCTCTGGGCGGATGGGTGTTCAGTTGGGAAGCATTAACGCCGAAGTTTGAAAAACTTGATCCCATTAAAGGCATCGCCAGGATGTTTGCCTTGCGCGGGTTGATTGAACTGATCAAGGCATTACTTAAAATCCTGTTGATCTTTGTTGTCGCTGTCGTATTGTCCAGGCATTTTCTCAATGAACTGATTGGGCTTGGCGCCGAGCCTTTAGAGCAGTCAATCAGCCATGCACTAGATATTATCAGCTTTTCCTTCCTGGTGCTGAGCGCCTCATTGATATTAGTTGTTGTGATTGATGTCCCCTATCAACTATGGGACCACAGTAAAAAGTTGAAAATGACATTACAGGAAATCAAGGATGAAATGAAGGAGTCAGAGGGTAGCCCTGAGATAAAGGCCAGGCAGCGCAGAGCGCAAATGAGCATGGCGCAAAACCGGATGATGACGGAAGTGCCAAAAGCGGATGTCATTATCACCAACCCCAGTCATTATGCAGTGGCCTTAAAATATGACCCGAATTCAAACGGTGCGCCAAAACTGGTGGCCAAGGGCGTTGATTTGATAGCCGCCCATATTCGCCTGTTGGCAACGGGTGCCAATGTGCCGTTCGTGGCATCGCCGCCGTTGGCCAGGGCCTTGTATTATTCGACGGAAATAGACAAGGAAATACCCAATGGGCTTTATTTGGCGGTAGCCCAGGTACTGGCCTATGTTTACCAATTAAAAACCGCCAGGCAAAATCACTGGGATGAGCCCCTTCCCCCTGGAAACATTAAGGTGCCTGATGAATTTAAACAGGGTAACTAAATATGGATTTTAGCAAAGTAACAAACGCCCTAAAGTTTTTAGGCAAAGCCGAGTTAGGTGCGCCATTAGTTATTGTCATGATTCTGGCAATGATCATGCTGCCATTGCCGGCGTTTTTACTGGATTTGCTGTTTACCTTTAATATCGCCTTCTCGTTAATCATCTTGCTGGTTGTCGTTTATACCCTGAAACCGTTGGAATTTGCGGCCTTTCCAACCGTTATCCTGTTGGCGACATTGCTGCGTCTGGCGTTGAATGTGGCTTCCACGCGTATTGTATTATTGGAGGGGCATAACGGTGGCGATGCCGCCGGTAAGGTTATCGAAGCTTTCGGCGCCTTTGTTATTGGCGGAAACTTTGCTGTGGGCCTGGTAGTTTTTACCATTCTTACAATAATCAACTTTATGGTCGTCACCAAAGGTGCGGGACGGGTTGCGGNNAAGTGGCTACCGAAGCCGATTTTTACGGCTCTATGGATGGTGCCAGCAAATTCATCAGGGGCGATGCGATTGCCGGGATTATTATTCTATTCGTCAATATGATCGGCGGCTTGGTCATCGGCATGACCCAGCACGGCTTGGGTTTTGCTGA
>PMDM01000246.1 GCA_003155565.1 Methylococcaceae bacterium
CCGGTAAATGCGAGAAGCGCAGGAAGCAAGCGGCATCGAGTCGCCTTTTCTTTGGATACTTTCTTTTGCTTCGCCAAAAGAAAGTAACTCGCTTACCGGTGCGAGAACCGGTTTCAAAATAATTGTCGCGGTAGCGACACATAATTAACAAGCGTTACATTTCAGCGACAAAATCCAAGGTATTTCGTTGCGTTTGAGCGCCATCGTTGCGCTGCGACTCCGTGTGTTCAAGATACACATCATCAACATCGCCGGTAATGTATATTTTGCTAAAACAGGAGGTATCAAAATGCTTTATTTGCCGATTACCACGTGCGACGGCTTCGATCAAATCATCCAAATCCTGATAAATCATCTTGTCGGCACCAATTGCAGCGCAAACCTCATCTTCAGTACGATTATGCGCGATCAGCTCACTGGCCGCAGGCATGTCGATCCCATAGCCATTAGGATAGCGCACAGGGGGGGCAGCCGAAGCAAAATAGACTTTTTTTGCGCCTGCATCCCGCGCCATTTGAATAATCTGGGCTGAGGTCGTTCCCCTGACCACGGAATCATCAACCAATAATACATTTTTCCCTTCAAACTCAAGGCCGATTGCGTTCAGCTTTTGCCTGACCGATTTCTCCCGCATTTTCTGTCCGGGCATTATAAATGTCCGACCAATATAACGATTTTTGATAAAGCCCTCACGAAATTTGACACCCAACAGATAAGCCATCTGTAAAGCCGCTGTCCGGCTGGTGTCGGGAATGGGTATGACCACATCAATATCATTATCAGGCCATACCCGGAGAATTTTCTCGGCGAGTTTTTCGCCCATACGCAAACGCGCCTTGTAGACGGAAATATCATCTATGATGGAATCGGGGCGGGCAAAATAGACATATTCAAAAATGCACGGGCAATGGTCTGTCTTTTCGGCACATTGCCGGGTATGGAGTTTGCCCGACTCTTCGATAAAAACGGCTTCGCCCGGCTCAATATCCCTGATTAGGCCAAATCCTAAGACATCCAGGGCAACACTTTCCGAGGCAATCATAAAGTCCGAGCCCTGATCGGTCTTTCTTTCGCCAAACACCACAGGCCTGATACCGTGCGGATCCCTGAACCCTAAAATACCATAACCTGCGATCATGACGACGACCGCATAAGCACCCCGACAACGGCGATGAACATTTGCAACCGCCTTGAATACATCATCGACAGTTAGCTTTAGTTTGCCTAAAGTTTGCAGTTCGTGAGCAAACACATTCAGCAACACTTCCGAGTCGGAATCGGTATTGATATGGCGTTGGTCTTCAACAAACAACGCCTTTTTAAGTTCTTCTGTATTGGTCAGATTGCCGTTATGCGCCAGGGTCAAGCCAAACGGCGAGTTGACATAGAACGGTTGTGCTTCTGCGGAACTTGCACAACCCGCTGTCGGATAGCGAACGTGGGCGATACCCATATTGCCTTTCAGCTTTACCATCTGTGCGTCAGTGAAAACGTCACGGGTCAGGCCATTTTCTTTACGCAAATAGAGCCGGCCATTTTCGCAAGTCACAATACCAGCGGCATCTTGACCGCGATGTTGCAAAACCGTCAGAGCATCATATAGCTCTTGATTAACGTTTTGATGTGAAACGATACCCGCAATACCACACATTGTTTCTTAACCTGCCACACAGGGCGTTAGCGATAATTGATGGAGCTTGCCAGTTTAGAGGAGCTGTTGCCTTTTACTAAACTGGCAAATGATTGAAAAGGTGGTATATATTTTGACTCTTGCCACCAGCGATCTTTCGGCAAAGGCGTTAATCCGGCTACAACAACGAGAACGAACACGACGACCAAGCCATGAACCCCGCCAAGCAGCATTCCCCCCAAGCGGTTAATAAAGGTCAGACCAGTTTTTTTTATAGCGTCTGCTAGCAGCATATTTATTATCCCACCCATCGTCAATGTTATAACTACCAAAGCGGCAAAAGAAGCGGCAAGCCTAGAGAAATGGAAACCAAAATACTTCAACAATAAAACTGAAAAATCCTGACTAAAAAACCAAGCAACAATTATTCCAATGACCCAGACGATTATGGAAAATACTTCCTGGCTAAAGCCACGCATTACGCCAACAAGGGTGTAAATTGCTAACAGTGCAATAATGGCATTATCGACCCAAATCATGCTTACAAATCAAAAACTCTCGGTTTTAGATGGGCTTACTTTATTCGGAAGTTAATATACCTTCGATATTTTGTTTGACCAATTTCGCTTTCATTTCTTTGGCTTTTTTCTTGTCTAGCTCAGGGCCTATCTTGACCCGGTATAAATCGCCTTTTGTCACTATGGATGCAGGCATTCCTTGTTTGCGAAGCTTTTCTACCAATGCCTGGGCGTTTTCTTTCTTACTGAAACTACCCGCTTGTATGGAATAACGCACTAACTTAGAACTTGATTTTTTTATGGGGTCTTTCTGGGTTTTAACGGCTATTTTAGTCTTTTCCGCTTTCTTTTCCACAGAGGCCGCAGCTTTGGTTTTTGGTTTCTCGGCGACTACTGTTTTTGATACCGATTTTTTTTCAGTCTCGATAGTTTTAACCGTATTTTCCTGACTATCCTTTGGCTGTTTCACCTCATCAACCACACCGGTATCCAGCGATGGCTCTTCATTCTGTCCGGGTTGTTTAGGTGTCAACTCCTCAACGCCCCCCCCTTCCCTTATATCTGAACCTGTCATTCCGGTCGCAGGCTCAGACATTCCCGGCTGTTCGGTTTGTTCACCATCCGGCACGTTTGTTGCTTGTCCTTCACCTGCTGCATTGACATGGCCTTCCTCTTCAACTTCGGAAACCGAAAGTTCCGTATCCGGCCTATTCAATACCTGGGCCTTATTTTCAGGAATATTTTGTGCGGTCTCCGATACGGAATCAGCAGGTGCTTGCGGAATTGTCAATTCGGTAACCGTCTTGCCACTATTGTCGACAGGGTCGTCAAACAACATCGGTATAAAGATAGCAGCCAGCGCAGTCACAACAACTGCACCAATCAAGCGTTGTTTTAATTCATGATCCATTTTTTCTACCTACCATTTTGAAATTCAGCCAAGCAATCGGATACTAAAAAGAAAGAACCAAAAACGAGCAACAAGTCTTCTTTGCCCGCCTGTTTTTTTGCAGCCGCAAAGGCATCTGCAAAGCCCATATAACCAAACGACACGTTGTCCATAACGTGTCGTGAAAAAATTTCCCGCATTAAAGTTTCAGTAGCCGCCCTGACATTCGCCAAGGGGGCAAAAAACCAGTCGTAAACCACAGGGTTCATAATCCTGAGAACCTCGGCAATATCTTTGTCTCTCATCATGGAAAAGATAGCATGGATACGCCTGTTCGGAAAATTTTGGGTTAAGTACTCAACCAGGGTCCGCACCGCTTCGGGATTATGCCCTACGTCCAAAAGCACGGGAATAACTCCCTCAAGTAGCTGAAAGCGCCCAGGCAACTGGACATTCTGCAAACCCTGTCGAATTGACTGTCCATCGATAGGCAGTTTATCAGCTAATTGGACAGTAGCCATAATTA
>PMDM01000241.1 GCA_003155565.1 Methylococcaceae bacterium
GCTGGTATCATTAGAAAACTTGGTGCTACTGTGGTAATATGGTGGCATTGGTTTTAAATTTTTTGTAAATGGCTAATTCCCACATACCCTCCCAATTGATCGACCGCTTCGGCAGAAAGGTTGATTATTTGCGCATCTCCATTACGGATCGCTGTGATTTCCGCTGTGTGTACTGTATGTCTGAGGAGATGACGTTTCTGCCGCGTGATCAGGTTTTATCGCTGGAAGAGCTATATACGATTGCCCAGGCATTTGCTGATTTAGGGGTAAAAAAAATCCGGGTGACCGGCGGTGAACCTTTAGTCAGGAAGGGTGCGCTTGAGTTACTGGAAAATATTGGCCGAATAGAAAGCCTGAACGAGCTGGTGTTGACGACGAATGGCTCACAACTGGCTTACATGGCCTTACCGCTGAAAAAAGCGGGGGTAAAGCGCATCAACATCAGCCTGGATACTTTGGATGCCGATAAATTTAAGGCAATCACCCGCACAGGCGATTTGCAGCAAGTTTTGCGGGGTATTGATGCTGCTAGGGATGCTGGATTTGAGCGCATTAAAATCAATTCAGTCATTTTGAAGGACAAAAACCATCAGGAAGTGGCTAATCTAGTGCAATTTGCGGTTGATAAGGCTATTGACATTAGCTTTATTGAGGAAATGCCGCTGGGGATGGTCAGCCAACATGACCGTTCAGCAGCGTATTATTCCAGCGATAGCATCAAAGCCGATTTGGCCGCCCAGTTCTCTTTGCTGGCATCCACCGAAAAAACGGGTGGGCCGTCGGTTTATTATAAAGTGCAAGGCACTGACACCAGGGTTGGTTTTATTTCGCCGCACAGCGCCAATTTTTGTAGCTCCTGCAACCGTGTCCGGCTAACGGTTGAAGGACGGCTGTTGTTATGCTTGGGCAATGAACATTCGGTTGATCTTAAACAAGTTATCAGGGCTAATCCGGGCGATATGGACATTTTAAAACAAACTATCGTTGATGCCATGTTGATCAAACCTGAAAAGCACGAATTCAATATCCATGAGCAACCGGTGATCCTGCGGCACATGAGTGTTACGGGGGGGTAGTGTCCTTCCCTTCGAGACTGCTACCGCTAGAATTAAGCGCAATTCCGTAGGCTGGGTTGGAGCTTCGCGGAAACCCAGCATTACCCATCATAGCTGGGCTTACCAACGACCGCCAGGGATGGTGGAAGTGCAGCATAATGGTATGGAACTATTGCTGCCCCAGCCTACAAACTTCTCTCACTTGCTGGGTTTACCAACCCAGCCTACAGTCTATTCTCAATTACTAAGGTTCCCATGTCATTTGACTCACTCGGTTTATCGGACGCACTGCTGAAAGCGGTTGCCGACCAAGGTTATACAACACCCACACCTATCCAGGTTAAAGCGATTCCGCCTATTCTTGCAGGCAAGGATATTATGGCAGGCGCACAGACNNCTACAAGCGCAAGTTATAATTGGCGGTGCCAGCATCAATATGCAGACCCGGCAGTTACGGCACGGTTGCGATATCGTGGTCGCCACACCAGGCCGTTTGATGGATCACGTAGGTCAAAAAAATATCTCCTTAGCTAATATAGAAATATTGGTATTGGATGAGGCAGATCGAATGCTGGATATGGGCTTTTTGCCGGAAATCCGCCGGATTTTGGCTTATTTGCCCAAAAACAGGCAAAGCTTATTATTTTCCGCAACTATGCCCAGCGCCATAAAATCGCTTGCGGCAACTATTCTTAATCATCCCGTCGAGATTGAAATCGCCAAGCAAAATATCACTGCTGATAATGTTTCCGAACAGGTTTATGGTATTGCCCAGAGCAATAAGCGCGAGTGCCTTTCCTACTTGATAGGAAGCAATAACTGGCAGCAGGTGTTGGTTTTTGTGCGGACTAAACACGGCGCTGACCGCTTGCAGAAACAGTTGATAAAGGACGGTATCAGTGCGGCTGCGCTGCATGGCGACAAAACCCAAGGTGCCAGAACTAAAGCCCTGGAATATTTTAAAACCGGCAAAGTTGCTGCGCTTGTCGCCACGGATATTGCTGCCCGTGGGCTGGATATTGAAGAACTGCCCCATGTGGTCAATTTTGATTTACCGCAAGTCGCCGAAGATTACGTCCACCGGATAGGCCGTACCGGACGCGCCGGATCAAGTGGCGTAGCCCTGTCCTTGGTTTCCCCGGAAGAGGCTCATTTGCTGTGGGCTATCGAAAAACTACTCAATCGGCAAATTCCACGGGTAAGTGATACCGGTTACGAGCCGGTTTCGTTAAAGATTATTGATGCACCCAAAAAAGTTGCACCTGCCAAAACATCAGGTAGAAAAGACTATCAACATGCCAGCAAAAAAACACCCCAACGTGGTAATGGGACTAGTTATAATCCGCGTAGTGATAAGCCAAAAAGCCGTGCAAATTCAAGACCGTAATATAAACCTCTTAATAAATCTGCGCTTTCCTGGCTCTAACTTTGAAATATTAGATCGTAGAGGCGCAAGATTTTGCGTCCCTACATTGAGTCATCCATGGAGCCTGACAAAGCAGAACTAGTCCAAATGAACCTTGCTACACATTTTTCGTTTTTTGCGGATCAGGTCACATTTCCATGCTCAAAATGAACTATTATTAGCCCATATCATCACGATAAATCTATTAACCAGGAGAATTCAATCATGTCGTTTTTCGCATCGTTCACAAAAAAATCTAAACTCGATGCTGCCGTAAAAAAAGCGGATAAAGCACGCAAAAACGAAGGCAGTGTAGCGGATCAATTATTTAAAGATGCCTATCATGAGTATGCCGATGTCTTGACTGGCGATTCTTTGCGTGCCGCAGCGTTGTACCATTGGGGCGTTACTTTACTGCGTCAGGCAAAAACCAAAACGGCACCGGAATCGATCAATATTTACCGGAACGCGATTGCGAAATTCTCTTTTTGTATGACTATGGATCCCAGCTATCTTGCGGCAGCCATAGATGCCGGGGTTGCCTGCATGGATTTAGCCCGTGCCAGAGAGGTTGAAGCCAGTGATGAGCTTTATGAAATGGCTAAACGGCAGTTTGAAAAGGCCAATTCTATTCAATCCGGTGTTGCCGCTTTTAATCTTGCCTGTGTTTATGGCATACGTGGTGAAAATGAGAGCTGCCTGGAAGCCTTGAAGATTGCAAAAGATAAAGGCAGTTTACCGGAAGATGCTGATATTCTTGCCGATCCTGACTTGGCTAGCATCAAAAACCAGGCTTGGTTTCAAGGGTTCGTGACTTCTTTGGTAGAAGATAGACGGCTTGACGAAGAAAAACGTTTAGCGAAAAAGGCTGCCGAGGAAGAAGCCAAGAAGCCGAAACCAAAAAACCCTAATGAATTCGATCCTTATCATATGCCAAATACAAAAGCTGAGGGAAAGAAACCAGAGATTAAGGCTAGTGAGACTGAAGTAATAGAAGAGACTCCCGTAGTTGCCGAAGAATCCCCACAAACTCTGCCCAAAAAAGCATCTAAAGAAACAAGCCAAACAGCTTCTGGAGATGAACTCAAACCAATAGATGAATAGTCGGCCTTAGTTGCAAAATTAAGGGGATCTCTAAAAATGCTGCACTTCGACAAGCTCAGTGCGAACGGTTTATTTATAATCAATTAGTTACGTTCGTGGTGGACTTGTCGAACATTGAACGTATCTGATTTTAGAGGTCTCCATGCGATTGTCTCTGGAAAACCTAAGTTTATGTCAATAAAGCAGAAAATCACGTCTTTCTTCTTCCCATTCCTGTTCATCCGTCTGTGTAATTTCCTCTAAATCTATTGGGAACGCATTGGCATCATCCACCCATTCGCGCAATAAGGTCGAACCGTTAATCACGTCGATAGCCAGACGGTCAAGTTCGTATTCATAAGGGAAATCACGCCATAAGGGGTAATCCGGCTGCTGGTGGCGCAGTGCCTTAAATGCCAGGGCTAGCAAGCGCCAAGGGCGGAAAGCGTTATGGTTGTAACTGGCATCTTCCACATGAATTTGTACCCCTGAGCAAAGTTGTCCGGCATGTTTG
>PMDM01000490.1 GCA_003155565.1 Methylococcaceae bacterium
CCGTTTCATTTTTTTGATTGCGTTAACCGCTTGACCTTAGGTCTTTTGGATCCGCACTCACGGCAACCCGCATTTAAGCAATCAGCCGTAAATATTGAACACGTAGATCAGGATTTCGCCGCGCAATTAAGCAAAGAATCTCGGACTTATTAGCAAAATGCCGGATTACTACGTTAACCCGCAAAGCTGTTGGCTCAAGAATATCGACCCCTTCTCCCTCAGGGAGAAGGCNNTATTTTAATTCCCCTCACCCAACCCTCTCCCGCTGGAGAGGACTTTCGCTTGGATCATATAAGCACTGGATTGATTATGTTTGAAGTACGCAACGACGAACCCAAATACGCTTTTCTCAATGATCCTGAAACCAAGGCGCAAAACCGCTATGGTCTCAACATCGAATTAACCGATGCCAGCAGCGAGTTGCGATGTAAAAGCCTCAATATCAATGGTGATACAGCGATTGGCGAAAACCCTAACCGTTATAAACAACACGGTTTTTATTTTAATGCCGACAACTGCATCGGTTGTCATGCCTGCGAGTCGGCTTGTAGCGAAAAAAATGATGTGCCAGCACATATTGCGTTTCGATCCGTTGGCTATGTCGAAGGTGGTACTTATCCTGATTATCAACGCCTTAATATTTCCATGGCGTGTAACCATTGCGATGATCCTGTTTGCTTAACGGGCTGCCCCACCCGTGCTTACACCAAATTTGCTGAATATGGTGCGGTGCTGCAAGACCCCGATATTTGTTTTGGTTGCGGTTACTGCACCTGGGTGTGTCCGTATAACGCACCGCAACTTGATCCTGTCAAAGGCGAGGTGTCGAAATGCAATATGTGTGTAGACCGTTTGGAAGTTAACCTGAAACCCGCCTGTGTTGCCGCTTGTTTGGGAAATGCCTTGGACTTCGGCGTGATCGAAAACATCCCCGAAAACCGCATCCAGGCAAAAACCGAAATACCCGGATTTCCCAACACGGAAATAACCCAACCAAACATCCGCTTTCAGCAAACCCGCACCACGCACAGGGAAATGACCCGCACCGACGACATGCCCCTGAAATATCATCGGGATGACGAGGAAGGAAAGTTCAAGCCAGTTGTTGACGAAAAACAAGGCCGAGAACGTCACTGGAATCTGCGTAAACTGTTGACTAGCCATGAAAGTGCGCATGTCATTTTTACGCTGTGTACACAAGCTACGGTAGGCGCTTTCTCTATGTTGATGCTGGGCATCTGGTTCAATGTTGATCCAGCCGTCATGCTAAAAAATTCCAGTGCTTTTTTGCCGCTAGTTTTGATTATAGTTGCTGTAAGCACCTGGGGCTTGTTCAAACTGAACATGCACCTGGGCAAACCGCACCGTTTCTATCGTGGTTT
Organism: Methylococcaceae bacterium; assembly: GCA_003155565.1. Classification (GTDB taxonomy): domain Bacteria; phylum Pseudomonadota; class Gammaproteobacteria; order Methylococcales; family Methylomonadaceae; genus Methyloglobulus. Next base: position 1,383 of record PMDM01000490.1, read on the forward strand.
TAATAATTTGCGCTTATCTCCAGTTAGCCGCGAAATTGCCGGGGTTTCCATGTTTTATACCGGACTGCTGGGCTATGCGGTTTTTGGGTTATTTGATAATGCCATACTGAGTGTCATTGCCAACGTCTTCGCCGTTATCGGGGTGCTGAGTGGTGCTATAGGCCTGTATTATATGTATAAGCTATACCGTATCCCCGCACGGCCTTTTTGGAACCACTGGCAAACAGGCACTGCATTTTTTGGCACGATGCTCAGTTTTGGCGCGTTGATGGTTGCGACCGTTAGTGTGTGCGTCCTGCCCTTGGCGGCTGCTGGAGCTCAGGCGTTGTTACAAATTCTGGCCGCTATTATGGTGTTGGGTTTGGCTGTCGAAGGCATCGGGCATATTGCCCACGCCCGTGCCATGCAAACCAGCGAAAACGAAGGCGCAGCGTCGTACTACCATCAAGTCACTGAATATGGAAAATCCTATATCCTTCGTAATGGCCTGTTGGCCTTGAATCTGGTTTTAGCGGCAGTAATTGCCACTATGGGTTTATTGGGTACGACTGGCTATTTATTAGGATTGGTATTGGTAACTACAATGCTAGTCATGGCAGCATTTGGTCGCTCATTGTTCTTCGTACTGGTTATCCCAACGACCATGCCCGGTGCATTTTTCTGGAAGAACAAAGGCTTCGTAGAGCACGCAAGGGCGACAGGTTTAGCTGATGCGCCCCAACATGGCGTGGCTTATGAAAGACATCATACGTTCAAAGTGGATGAATTGATCAAGACCATTAAAGAGCATTCGATTAAGGATATGTTTGAGCATGTTAAGTGGATTTTTGGGAAATAGATACGAGCAATGCTTGGATTACTAATCTCTCAACACATCCTTTCCACCGGAAAATAACAGCTAAAAGTGCTGCCTTTGTATAGCTCGCTAGTGATAGCTAGACGGGCATCATGCCGAAGCAGGACGTGTTTGACGATGGCTAGGCCTAATCCGGTGCCAGCGACTTTGTTGCTGCGCTTGATATCGATGCGGTAAAACCGCTCAGTTACCCTGGGAATTTCAGTCTCGGCAATGCCTTCGCCTTCGTCCACAACTTCCAAGACGAGGTTTTGTGGTGTTTGCCGCCAGGATATTTTTACCACGGATTCCAATGGCGAATATTTAAGGGCATTGCCAAGTAGGTTGGAAAATGCGCTACGCAACTCATGTTCATCTCCGTAGAGGTGTGCGTTCGTTTCCAAAGTTAGCTCTACACGGCCACCGCTATCATTCAAACTTTCGCTTTCTTTGCATATCTTGGCTAAGAGCGCGGGTATATCGACGCAATGAGTTTTCTTCGGTTGTGTCTCTAAGTTAGATAACAGGAGTAAGTCATCAACCAGATATTGCATCCGTTCAGTCTGCTCTTGCATTTGCTGAAACGAATGGCTCAATAATGGCGATAGCGGTTCATCCAACTCTTGCAGCGTTTCCAGATAGCCTTTTAAGACCGTCAAAGGTGTCCGTAACTCGTGGGAGACATTAGCGACAAAATCCCTACGCATTTTCTCCATTTTTCGCAGTTGCGTAATATCCTGTGCTAATAGCAGACGTAAACCCGCACCATAGCTGACAATCCGCACCGCCAGGGTGATGTGGCTGTTGGTAGGTGATGGCATGATGATGGTTTCGTTGAACAGGCCGGTTTTAAGATAACGGACAAAAATGGGAAAACGGATAAGGTTAGGAATGCGTTGCCCCCTATCCGATGATTGCAAGCCCAGTACGTTTTTTGCGGCGGTGTTTGCCCATTCGATTTCATCATCCTTGCCCAGCACAACGGCGGCATCAGGCAGGGCATCCGTTGATTTCCTGAATTGGTCGATGATTTTGCCTAATTTCTTTTTGCGGCGTTTTTCGCGCTTTTTTATCTGATAAACATGGTAATAAATATCTTCCCAAATACCCTTAGCTTTGGGGTATTTTCCTCGTCCACCATAACTTATCCATCTTTCAAAGCGGCTAATCTGGACGATTTGCCAAACCAACAAGCTAACAATTAATAAAAGCAGTAAAGGGATGAACAATCCCGTAATGCCTCCGATCAGTGCTACGCTCAGTAAAAGCAGGAGCGTCCAGCCAAGTTCTTTTTTCCAGGCAGCCATTAGTTTTAGTTAATCAAGCAATGAAAACCGATAACCGAAACCACGTACTGTTTGCACCATATCTTCTTTGCCATAATCGCCGAGTATTTTGCGCAAGCGGCGGATATGGACATCGACGGTACGTTCTTCAATATAGACGCTACGCCCCCACACTTGGTCGAGCAATTGGGTGCGGCTAAAAACTTTATCAGGATGGGTCATAAAAAAATGCATTAAGCGGAATTCGGTAGGACTCACTTCCAGTTGTTTATCGCCGATGCTGAGCCGGTGCTGCTCGGTATCCAGCATTAAATCGCCCAGGGTAACTTGTGCCTGGCCCTGTATTTTTCCGCTTCTGCGCAAAACGGCCCGAATACGCGCCACTAATTCTTTGGGTGAAAAGGGTTTGGTTAAATAATCATCGGCGCCTGCTT
>PMDM01000088.1 GCA_003155565.1 Methylococcaceae bacterium
AAATAGATACATTGACGCACATTGTTGATTTGCTCTGACACAAATTAACTCACCTACAAATGATGTAGGTATGCTTGGTTCTTCATTTAAGTATTTGAGATGTCTACCCACATATTCAGGCTGATGAGCGGCAGATAAAATGAAAATATCGCCTTTTTGAACCCGATGAATCTGTGGTAAATAGGTATAATCAGTTTTTTGCAAATCAATTGATTCTTGTGAATAACTTCTCACCTTAATGATTGGGTAAGGGGTTATTTCTTCTGCATAGTCGCCACTGGCTGGAGTNNGCGGAGTTTTTCCACTAAACACACCATTTGTTATTTCCTTGAGCAACACCACCCTGAACCGTGATTGCCTAATTGCATCTCGCAAGTTCTTATAGGCCGTTTTGCTATAGTCTGGATCAAGCCTATTTCCAGCGATTTCACTCAAAAGAACTCGGAAAATCCGCTTATCAAGACTATTGTTTTTCTGCGGTAAGGTAATGCCCAACTCCGCCAATAAATACGCATCAATCCCCGCTAAAAGCACTTGGGCTTGTTGTTCTTTTTGTTGCCGCTGAATTAAAGCAGTTTGATAGATTTGAACTGCACGATGCTGTATTTCTAAAGGTGGCACCACAATAGGGACAGGCGACAACTGTTGATAATTGATATTTTTTTGCGCTGATTGCGGGGCTAAATCCTCTAAATAAGCCTTTATGAATTTAAAATACAAATTAATGTATTCAAGGGTTAACTCATTGGTCTTGTGGGTCATGCCAATTAAACTGTCTGGAAAACATGCTGGATAATCCAAAATAGCAGTATCCCCAATATTGGCAGCAATGGTGATGACCACGACAGGCTTGCTAAATAATCGGCTGGTTTTTAAACCCAGCTCGTTTAGGGTTTGTGAATAAGTAATTTGTCCATTAGTTTGACTGGCTCGCACAATATCACCCGTTTGGATAAACGGGTATTCACCACCATAAAAACGGGGTTCATTTCTTGGGCGATGCCCAAAACGACCACGCTGCATTTCAATGACTTCTGACAATTTTTTAACGGGATAGCGCGTATTGTTAACAATCTCTAAGTTATTGACTGAATAGTAATAAAGTGGGTCGAGGCGACCATCAATATCAGAAAAACTAATAAAAAAAACCTTTAAACCATCCTCACGCTTTAATTTATACGGACTCACGATTTACCTCTTTTACAATAAACCGTGCCAACTCTGTACTAATAATGTCTAACTCATTTTTACCCGTTTGCTTACCCGTCGCGTCATAGCCAATATCCTCGGCTATCGCCATAAAAATCGGATAATCGGGCAAAGCATTTTGTTTTTTAAGCAAATAAGCTTCTTCTAAGCGCTCTTTGAGTTCGTTAATTTGTTCAGTGTATTCGGCGCTTTTCTCGATTTTCCATGCTTTATAAGCATCGGTTTTTTTAAAGGCGGCTGTGTCGCCTTCATAGGTTGCACCAATCGCTTGGTCAATAGCCGTTTTCTTGTCTTTCTCGATACGGGCAACTTTTTGGTTGTAGCGGTTTTCAGTTAATAAGGCGGATTGCAAACTGAGCTTTTGTTGTTGCAAGGCGTGGGTTTTATAGGCGCTGTATTTACGCAAAAACAAAACGCTGCTTTTTACGCCTGCACCAGTCGCAGTAAAAGCGGTTTGCGGTAGGCTAACGACTGCGACAATGCGATACCAGTCTTCGATTTGGTCGCGCACATATTGCAGACTGCTATTGGTGAGTACGCCGTCAGGGATAACGATTGCCAAATAGCCGCCAGCATTTAAGAATTGATGGCATTGTTCGATAAACAACACCTCGGTACTTTGGGTGTCGCGGTTTTTAACGCCGCTGTTTTTAAGATCCAACCAAGAGGTGTCTCTTTGCCCGAAAGTGTAGTTATCCAAATACGCTTTTTCGGTGAGTTTAACCGCGCTACCAAATGGTGGATTGGTGATGATGAAGTCAAAACGCCCGTATTTAAAACCTTTGTTTGTAGACCGTTCTTGTAACGTGGTGTCGTTGAGTAAGCCATCTGCGCTAATAACGTTGGTGTGGCCGTCGTCATGAATAATCATGTTCATTTTGGCGGCGCGGCTGATTTGTTCGTTGATTTCTATGCCATACAAGCGCTTCTCGGCAAAGTCGTGCCAGTGTTGCCAATGTTCTTTGCTATCGGGATCGTAAAATTCGTTGGCTTCGCGGCGTACTTTTTCCAGGGCATGTAATAAAAAGCCACCACTGCCGCAGGAGGTATCTAAGACCAGCGATTCATGGGTAATCGGCAACACATCAACAATGAATTTTACAATCGGGCGCGGCGTAAAATATTGCCCAAAGCTGCCGCGAAAGAATGAATCCATAAAGGTTTCAAACGCACGGCCCTTGCTGTCTAAATCGGTTTTATTCAGGTTGATGTCTTGCAGGTATTCAACAATGGTGCGCACCCGTTCATGGGTAAGGCGGATATTGTCGCGAAATACTTCGGGGTCTTTTTTTCGGCCTTCTTCGTAGAGGGTGTTAATGCGGTTGAATAAGGCTTCGTTGGTTTTTCTTAACGCATCGCGTTGTTTTTCTTCCTCATTTGAACCCTTGCCTTCTTCTTGAATAACTTGAAAATCGTAGGCTTCACCTTGTTTACGGGCTTTGCGTTCATCCCATATTTTACAAAAAATGAGTTTATCCAGTTCATCAAAGGCTTCTGATGGGTTGAGTTGACCTCCAGCCCATAAAGCATTGTGCGCTTGCTTAAAGCGGCGGGTCAGTTCATCCTCAGCGACAACTTGTAAGTCGAAAAATTTTTGCTCGCCTTCTTTATGTTTCAGTTTGTCCGCAGCTTTAACAAATTTATAAGGAGCCAATTTATCCACGCCGTAGGGCGGAATATCAGACTCCGGTTTACGGGTGTTTTTACTTTTATCAACTTGAAAATAATCGTTTTTAATCTTGGATGTTACCCAAACCCATTTGACATTATTGGGTAAGGCAAAAGCGTATGAATAGGCTTGATTAACTGATTGGGCGAATTCAGCTTCAGAAACTTCTTGTTGTTTACATTCCACCAATATATGTGGTTCTAAACAGTCATCATCGTTATAAACGACAATATCCGCTTCTTTTTTACCCGACCCCATCGTCACCATAACAAAATTTTGTACGCGCTGTTTTGGGTAGCCATATTCGAGGATTAAGCGGCAGTAAGCTTCGGACTGCACTTGCTCTTCGGGGTTGGTGTATAAGCGGCTTTTTTTTTGCTCTATGTACTCAATGCGTTTGCCGTCATCAAAGAGTTTAATTAGCCCTTTTTCGATGCCTAGCTGAATGTAGTCGATAGCTTGGTTTTCATTCATTTGGTTTTTATTACATTTTTAAGTTAAAACCGATAATTTTGATGTGGAGGCAGCCCGATAGGATGCGCNNAGATGCGCTAAACAGAGTGAAGCGCATCGGTCGAGTTTAATAAATTCTAGCTTGATTATAATCAAACCAACTTCGGCAAATTTCCCCTTAACTGCGGAAGCCGATTTTCAATAACTGCCCAAATTTCCGGCAAATCTAAGCCCAAGTAGTTATGTACCAAAATATTCCGAAATCCTGAAATCGCCTTCCAAGTGATTTCAGGATGTTGCGCTGTTAATTCGGCAGACAACTTTTGGGTGGACTCGGACAGTGTTTGCAAATTACGGATGACCGCATCTTGCACCAAAGGCGAATTCATGAAGACAAAGCGGTCGTTTTGGGTGTATTCGTTAATTCGGTCAATACAATCAATGATGTGTTCAAGATAGATGCGGTCATCTTTCATAGCGGCTGGGCTTCTTGCAAAATCTGTGAAGCCAATCGAGGATGCAAACTATTCCTGGTGACAATATCGACTTTTCTTTGTAACAGCGTTTGTAAATCGATTAACAACTCGCCGAGATCGAACAAATCCCGGCCTTGTTCCAACTCTACTAAAAAATCCACGTCGCTACTTTCGACGGCATTGTCACGCACCATTGAACCAAACAGGCAAATCGATTTCACGCCATGTTGGTTAGCTAGGTCTAATATAGCCGATTTGTTGGTGGTGATTAATTTATCCATTCGTGTATTCCTGATTTTTTCAAGAATTATAGCAAGTTAACCTGGATGCAACGAGATGGAAAATGCCGCAGAAACTCACGTTACATACTGTTATAACCCGTTGATGTCAGGTTTCCTACAATAATTGACCAAATCATTGCCTTTGTCAGTTTAGCTATCCAGAATCTTGCTAACTTAACCCATATTATATAGCTATCTATATGATAGTTATATAAATAATATCTCGTACTAACATGGCATAAACCCTGCTTATCTAATAAAAATAAAACCTATTTAGTCAGGAAAAGCCCATGCAACTCAGTACCCGAAACCAATGGCAAGGCATCGTTAAAGCCATCAATCACGGTAATATCGTATCGGAAGTCACATTGGAAATTTCCCCAGAAGTTACTGTCATTTCTATTGTATCTAAAGCGGCTGTTGAAGCCCTTGGGCTAAAAGTCGGCAGTAAAGCCTATGCGCTGATGAAATCGACCGAAGTCACTTTGGCTATCGATTAGGGCGAGGCTGGCGAAAATTGATGCGCCCAAGGACGCTCTGAATAAATGATTTTGTCATTCCGACCACCGGGAGGAATCTTTTACAGGTTATTGAATGGCATGAAGTTAGTGCAAGCAAGATTTTTCGCTTTGCTCGAAATGACAATATTTTTAGTATTTCCCTTGGGGCTTTTGTTGGCAGACATGTAAGACATTGGAAACCACATTCATATTTACTTAAATCATACGGAGAAAAATCTATGCTATTAGAATCTTATCAAGCCAAAGGATTGTTAACGGTCACTTTGGTCAACGGTCAAACCAGCACAGCAGGTGTCTATGCTTATCGCGGCGACTTGGTGCTCAAGGAAGGTGCATTACGCGACGGCTCGCCAACGGATCGGAAACCACCGGAAGCGTTGTTTATACATTCTGCGTTAATCATTGAAAACGACAAGATCAAATTTATCAATGGCCTGTTGCCTATTCTCGATTTATTGCCCGTATTTGTGGAAAAGTACAAAGCCGACATTGCCCCAGATGCCATCGCTTTAATCTACGTTGAAAATATTGGTAAAGCTTTGAAAGTTGAGCTGGAAGGCGTTACTTATGAATTGCTGCCATTTAAAGAAGGCTTGGTTTGGAATGAGTTGCTTGAAGAATTGTATATAGAAAAAAGCGAACTAAAAAACCAATCCGCTGAGGATAAGGTCGCTATTGCTTATGAATCCGCCAAATCGCGTAAGTCAAAAGCGCCGCTTGTTTCTTATCAAGAAGCGCAAGATAGTACGATTGTTGTGGTTAAAGACGCTGCGGTTGGGGCTATTTAATCGCACCATAACTAACCAGCGGCCATTTTATGTCCGATCTCCGCTGACAGTCTTCGGTTAACTGCCAGTGTTGTTTGGCTGAAATAACCCATCTCATTATTGCCAAGTCCTGTTCAAAGGAATTTATGAAGCTTCAGATTGAACGAAAGTATGTCGATGCGATGGTGAATGAGTTTCCAGGGTTGTCTGGATTAAAAGACCAACTCCGCTTCGGCAATAAAGCCGAAGTGCCTTACAAGCAACTTTCCAATACCGAAATCAGCTTTTTGCAGATACTTTACAAGAACGCAGGTTCCGAAATGCAAGGCCATGCCGCACAGCTTTCAACGCTACAAAAAGCGATGAATGATGATGCGGTCAGGTTCGAAGAAGATGACCTTGAAATGTTGCTACCGGCTTGCGCCCGCTATCTTGTTAATGATGCCGTGCGCGGCTGGTTATTCCAGGCGAATGTTGCCGGAAAACCGATGGCTTATGTCGTCACCAGGCTGGATTACACCCCTTCGGGCGAAGAAGAAACTGGGCGTGTTACCCTTGAGCTTAAAGCGAATGCCAAAGGTAAAGTGGCGATATCGACAGTCACCATCCGCTCGCGTGACATCGCTAATAAAACCATGACCGAAATTTTTGCGGCAAAAGGTTTTCTTAA
>PMDM01000379.1 GCA_003155565.1 Methylococcaceae bacterium
TAGCCCTCTCCAGCAGGAGAGGGAAATTCTGTGCACGTTTGATTTCAACAGTAACAAGAATAAATGGAAAGTACGATAGAACAACAGCAACCTGCCTTTGCAATCGTCAACGGAGCCCCTTTTAACCAGCTGCCGGACGATCTTTATATACCGCCGGATGCGCTGGAAGTGTTTCTGGACTTATTTGAAGGGCCGCTGGATTTATTGCTGTATTTGATAAGACGACAGAATGTTGACATTATCAACATACCTATCGCCCAGATTACCCATCAGTACATTGCTTATATTCAAGTGATGGGTAGTATGAAAATGGAACTCGCCGCAGAATATCTGGTGATGGCGGCGGTATTGGGGGAAATAAAATCCAGGATGCTGCTGCCTCGGCAATCAGAATCAGAAGACGAGGAAGAAGACCCCAGGGCAACCCTGATCCGCAGATTACAGGAATACGAGCGCATCAAGAGTGTTGCCGAAGAGATTGATCTTATGCCAAGGCTGGAGCGCGACATATTTGCAGCAGTTGTTGATGTGTCCAAAGTGAGTATTGAACAAGCATTGCCCGACATCCAGTTAAAAGAAATGCTGCTGGCGTTTCAGGATGTCTTGAAACGGGTTGACCAACTCAGCCATCACCATATCACCAAAGAGCCCTTATCAGTCCGTGAACGAATGTCAGCCATTTTGGAAAACCTTAAAGGAGCGGATAGTCTCCTTTTTTCGCAACTTTTCCTCAGAAAAGAAGGGCGACAAGGCGTCGTCGTCTCGTTTCTGGCAATTCTCGAACTCAGCAAAGAGCGCCTCGTTGACATTTTCCAGTCCGAGCCTTACGCAGAGTTACGAGTCAGAACCGCCAGCGCAGTATTCGGTGGAAGTGGCGCAAGTAGTGCCAGCGAACCCAGTCATTGAAATACTGGATGTCAACATGGAAATAAAACGCATCGTTGAAGCCATCATTTTTGCCGCTAACCGACCCATGACGGTCAAGCAGATTCAGCAAGTCTTCCCGGAAATAGAACAACCTGAAACCATTGAAATACTGGGCGCAATCGAGTCTATCACCGAAGATTACCGGGACAGGCCTATCGAATTAAAACGGGTCGCCAGTGGTTATCGTTTTCAAGTCCGGCAGGAATTGTCCCGCTGGGTATCGCGCTTGTTCGAGGAAAAACCGCCACGGTATTCCCGCGCTTTGCTGGAAACCTTGTCCATTATCGCTTACCGTCAGCCCGTGACACGCGGTGACATTGAAGATATACGTGGAGTGAGCGTCAGCACTAGCATTATTCAAACCCTGCTGGAGCGTGAATGGGTCAAGGTGGTCGCCCAAAAAGAAGCGCCGGGCCGTCCAAACTTATACGGCACAACCAAACAATTTTTAGACTATTTTAATGTCACCACACTAAACGATCTACCGTCTTTGCAAGAGATACAAGACCTTGACCTAGCGCTAGATAACACGCAACACACATTGCAGGCAGAGAGTGAAGAACAAGAAACCGACGAACAAGACGAACTCACCCAAACATTCACCCGTATCTCCGAAGGACGTGGCGAAACTACCGCCGTCTGAACCGACATCATCAAGGAAAATCCAAGCACCTGATGCCGATCCGGGTGAGCGTATTCAAAAAGTGCTGGCGCGTGGCGGTATTGGCTCCAGACGAGAAATTGAAGGCTGGATAACAGAAGGTCGGTTGAAACTCAATGGCGCAACCGTTACCTTGGGTACGCGCATCAAGACTGGAGATTATTTGCAGGTCAACGACCGGGTTGTGAATTGGGAGAAATTTACGGTACAACCCACGCGGGTCTTGCTTTATCACAAACCCACCGGAGAAGTGGTTACCCGCCGCGATCCAGAAGGCCGTCCCGTAGTCTTCACCCAATTGCCGAGTTTGGTCGCATCGCGGTGGATTGCCGTAGGCCGTCTTGATATCAATACTTCGGGGCTGTTGTTGGTCACCAATAACGGCGAACTGGCCAACCGCTTGATGCACCCTTCTACTCAGGTAGAACGCGAATATGCGGTGCGGCTTTTGGGCGAGATTCCTGATGCCGTCATGGCAAGGCTTAAGCAAGGCGTAGAACTTGAGGATGGTATCGCCAAGTTTGATGATATTNNGTCAGGCGCTTGTGGGAATCCCAGGACATCGTGGTTAGCCGCTTGATGCGGGTACGTTATGGCCCTGTGGTGCTGCCAGAGCGGTTAAAGGCTCATTCCTTCCATGAATTGGATGCTAAAGAACTTGCGCTGCTCTTTGAGTTTGCCGGATTGAAGGAAGAAGAATTTCAAGCACCCGTCAAGCCCGATGTTAAAAAATCCAACAGGTAAGCAGAATTAATAACGGTTGTGGACTTAAAATTGGCAGCGGGTTATAAAAAACTCGGTCAACAATAATCATTTATCCTCCAGGAGATAAAGGTCTTCTATTAATGTCCGCTCCCCTGGCGTTAACCAAATGCGCTGTACATCAGGTTCAACATCGCTGGGGTCAGCAGGCAACACACGACGGTCACTGGTTTTTCGCCGTTCATCCAAGCTCTGTTCTGCCTGCTCTTGATTCTTGGGTGATCGACGTAATTTTTCACGTAAATCAGTCACATTCAAGTTCATTTCGATTCGCCTCCACAACATTCTATCTATGGGTAAGTTTAGTTGAAAATATGTTTAGTGCTGGAAAAGCTATACAAGCTAATTCCAGGCGTTCGACACCAACCGTGTGTAAAAGTGCCAACCGAAACTGTACTAAAGTGAGCTTGCCAAAGCCTTAAGCACTTCCCCACCGTGATTGAACACAGGCCAGCCATCCCCGACCAACACCGTTTTAATGCCGGGCAAACCAGCTATTCGTGTTACGGATTGCCTGGCCTTGACGACATCGCTAAGCTTGGTTTCGGGCAACATACACAGATCGCCACCGACATGACCACGAATTAAATCACCGGTAATCAGCGTGCTTTGCTCCAACACCAGCACCAACTCACCCGGCGTTTTCGAACCATTCAGTTGATACGCAACCAGCCCTGGAACAATCTCTTCCTTATCGCGCAGCCAATGTCCGCAAACGATTGGAAAACTATCTCGTTCACCAGCCGGGCCATAAATAACAGCACCTGTTACCTTGGCGATGTGAAAAGCATCGCGGCAATGATCGCTATTGGTGACAACAATGAACTTCGCCCCGCCTAATTGCCGCAAATGGTTTTGGTCATGCGCTGATAAGGGGAGAGGGTCGATCAACACATTGCCGTCCGCACGTACCCAAAGCACACTGTGGAAATCCAGGTTACGCTCTGGATTAAATTCCGACCAGCTAAACAAATCTCTTCTGTGTAATTGCCTCATACCGCCACCTCCACCTGTACTGGATATTATACATCAAAGATGAAACCCTTTATTGGGCTGCGCTTCTTGAAATGACGGAGAGAACTGATTTGGAGACAACCATTTTACTTTCCAACGAAAATACATAAGATTAGGCTGGAATCTATGAACCTAAAAAGAGCAGTTGGAATGCCTGGAAAGTCGTTCGTGCTGATGTATAGAAGCATGAATGGCTTTTCAGGCATTCACCCACTGGGTGAGCGGTCAAAAATCCCGCCCACCCTTCTATACATCAGGGCGAACGGGATTTTTGACCGCGCANNCAGGAGATCGATGCTTCAGGGACACCTATGTCCATAGTTCGCAAGAAGAAGCGAGGCCTTATTATCCTGAAAAAATCAGTTAGATTTGATGTTTTCGCGCTACCGTAGAGGTAATCCCTTGTGGTTGCCCGGACAGGCACAAGGCCTGCCC
>PMDM01000301.1 GCA_003155565.1 Methylococcaceae bacterium
GGTATAACGCAAAAGGATTAGAGGTATGGCAGCGTTTGAATATCATGCAATTAACATCAAAGGCCAGGCTGTCAAGGGTTCGATCGAAAGCGATACAGTTAAGTTAGCGAGACAGCAATTAAAAAATAATGAACTGACTTTGCTGGACATAGAGGAAGTCCATAATAAGGAACATAATAGCAAAAAGCCGTTGCTTGCTCAGCGTATCAGCATGCGCCAGTTGGCGCATATCACCCGTCAGTTGGCGGCGTTGCTGGGTTCCGGACTGTCCATTGATGAAGCCTTGGGCATCACTGCAAAACAGTTGGATTCAGCACGAGCAAAACGAATTCTGCTGGGTGTCAGAAGCCGTATCATGGAAGGGCAAAGTCTGGCTCAGGCCTGTAGTGCCTTTCCCAGTACCTTTCCGCCGCTCTATCGAGCCACCGTTGAAGCTGGGGAGTCGTCAGGTAAGTTGGATCAGGTATTGCAACGACTGGCAGATTATCTGGGCGAGAAAGGCCAGTTGCACAGCAAATTGCAGATGGCCATGATTTATCCCGTCATGTTGACCTCGGTTTCATTATTGGTGGTGATCGGCTTGCTTGCCTATGTAGTACCAGAAATTACCGGCGTATTCGATAAAATGGGCGGAGAATTGCCCACTATCACCAAGGTACTTATAAACTGTAGCGATTTTTTTAAACAGTATGGCTTGGTGTTATTGCTAGTTGTTATCGGTCTGATCATGGGCGCCAAAGCTATACTGCGCTTACCCGAACCACGAATGCGCTTTCATTATTTTTTGCTGAATATGCCCTTTATTGCCCCTTTTTCCAAAGGCATGAATACGGCTAGGTTTACCCGGACGTTGGCGATTCTTACCAACAGTGGAGTAGAGCTATTGCAAGCCTTAAAAATATCGAGTCAAGTATTGACCAATAACGCCATGCAAAAAGCCGTTGAAATTGCAGCGATCAGAGTTAGAGAGGGACAAAGTTTAAACAAGGCAATGGAAGCCAGCGGGTTGTTTCCGCCTGTGACCATTCATCTTGTGGCGAGTGGCGAGGCTAGCGGTCAGCTGCCGAAAATGCTGGCCAGTGCGGCTGATGATCAGGAACGGGACATCCAGGCATTAACCGAAATGACATTAGGCTTATTTGAACCGGCTCTCATTCTATTTATGGGCTTGGTGGTACTCGGTATTGTATTGGCGATATTGTTGCCGATTTTTGAAATGAACCAGCTTGTTCGTTAGTTTTTAACAAACTGGGGCCTGTGCATAAAATAAGCCTAAATGTAAAAAAACAGTAAACCTAAACACAGCCGAAGGGGTGGCTTTAGTCTGGAAAAATATTGTATAAACCGACTTCAGAGATGCACTCATTCAGCTTTTTCGATACTTCGATGATTTCTCCAGTAAAAAAGAGAACGAAGGTGTCGAAAATGTAGTGCGATGAATATAAATGCAATATTTTTTCTAACTATTTCTGTGGGGTAGCTTGGATTACTCCGTGTAAAAGGCTCAACTTGTATTTGAATTATGACTTCACAAGATATTATTGAAAGCGAGAAAAAATTTATCGTTTCCATGCGATTAAATAATAATGACCGCACGGCGATCAGGGCGATGGCTTCCCGTCTTTTTGTACGGGAATCGGAACTTTACCGCTTTGCAGTTAATAATCTTTTAAACTCCTTGCATAAACTGCATGACATGGACTGTATAGGCAGCGATTTGTTACCTTTGTTTATTGAATTTAGGGTAGATTTAATTCAGAATTTGGGCCTGAAAAAACAACAGTTATTCAATATTATCAACAGCGGCAATATTCATCCCGACAAATTTGTTGCCATGGCCGACATAGAATTGTTACTGCTGCCACAGCATTTGCTGCGTCAACGTTTATTGCAAATAGGAGAAGCACTTGCAGTCAAGCAGGATGATATTAGCACTTGGCTAGAGAGTTATTTCATACTGAAATATGGATTAAATAAAATCGGAGAGGAAGAAATTGAGTAACCCTAAAAAATCAGTTGAGCAATCCAAAATCCCGTTCGCCCTGAGCAGGTCGAAGGGCGGACGGGGTTTTGGATTGCTCAGACATTGGGCGAAGTAGTTGGCAGACCGTTCGTGCTGCCAACTACTTTAACTGCAACATTTAGGTGCTTTCGTAACTATTCAGCGCGAAGTCCAATAAGTCCTTCTCCCTATGGGATGCTTACATCCATGTAGTATCCCATAGGGAGAAGGGGCAGGTCTCTTGTGATTTATTCCTAATACGCTGAATAGTTAATGTTTTCTTAATTGCTCAGTAATAGCTTAGCATTTACTATGTCCATCTTTGGTTGTTCACGAGTAATGCCGATCTGATTTACCGTGATGGCATGTTTTGTTTCCAACACGGACAGCCAGTAGATAAGTTTATCGAACGCAATGTCTTCTAGCCACAAGGTAACTTTGTCGGTGCCGTCAGGTATCATGCGTTTGATGGCAGATTTGACTTCCATCTGTTTACTGCTGGTATCAACCACAGCCATTAGCGATTGAACATCCTTGTTGGTAATAGCGTCCGGATTATTTTTGCGTAACGTGACAACTTCCGAACTGATCTTTTTTAACTGCTGATACGCCTGCTGTTGTGCATTAATTTTTTGTTCGAGCAGGATTTTTTCCGCTGCTATCGGTGCGTAAACCACTAGATATAAGCCATAAAAAACAGTGCCTACAAGAGTGCCGGCGGATAATAACCGCTCCCTAGGCGACAGCCCTGCCAGACGTTGCAGGATGTCATTTTTCTCTAATTTCAAGGTGCACCTCCACGGCATTTTGGCCTGATTCAGCAGACAGGATTTTTACTGACAACGCATTGCCGCTTTCAAGCTGTAGCTTGAATTGCTCAATTTGGCTAATGCTTGGAGCGGTAAGCTGCAATTGCAGCATTTCATTCACAAAATCCAGTTGCCACAACTGAAAATCAGGATTAGCACTAAGCACTTCACCAAAGTGATATAACAGGCGCATAAAGCGACTGCCACTGCCTGGACTTAATTTTTTTAATTCGGCTAATTGCTGATCGGCCTGAACTTTGATGTTGACGATGCGTTTTACATCGGGAAAGGATTGCTTAAACAAAGCCAGTGTCTGTGTTTCCAATGCTGCCAATTCTGATTTTTGCAACCAATAACTGTTTAACAATACCCCAGTTTGTATCAGTACAGCTAGCAGGAAAATTGCTAGCGCAGGCATCCAGGTTCGCCACGCCCAATCAGCCGTGCTTTTTCGGCTGTAACGTCCACTTAACAGGTTGAGTTCCTCGCCGAGCTGTTCCGCGCCAAGTTGTAAAAGTTGCAAGGGCGAATCCAACTCGTGTTGAGTCTTGTTGATGGGTAGTTCGGACAGCGACTGTGCCATCGCACCCGCACTCCATATTTGCAATGTTTGCAGGTGAGGGTTTTCTGCGAGCAGTTTGTCAACCCAAACGGGCAAAACATCAACATCGATTCCACCCCCAAGCCATTGCCCAGTCCGCAAAATAGCATTTTGCCCATCAATCAGTATTGAACAACATTGATCCTGGTAAGGCAGGCACAAGGTTTCCGGGTAAACGCCGGCAAGTTCGATACCGACCTCCTGAAAACTCAACAGACAGGCTTGAAATTTTTCATGGCTGATTGCAGCAACATAAACCTTATCCTTGGGATGACGATGCCAAGCCAGGTGATACGTTTCCACATCGTCGGCGAGCAGCTCTTCAAGCGCAAAAGGTAGAGCTTTATTAATTTGGCTACTGGTTTTAACGGGCAAATCTAATGCCAACAGCAATACAGCGGATGCTGGCAATAACAAGGTAACCGGCCTGTTTTTGGCGCTATTCGCTAAATCCTGCAACGTGCCTTGTTCTGGTTCAGAGGATGCCGCATCAGGTATCAGCAACCATTGTACACACGCATTTTCTTGATTAAGCAGTCTGGCAATGATTTGCTCAGCCATCAATAGAACTCCTGCGCAATCGCTTGACCACTGTAACCACGCCCTCTGTGTCGCGTTTAAACTGTGTTTGGAATGCCAAGCCATTTTTCCCTATGTCGATTTGTCCTGATAATAAAAAGTGGTTGCTGACCACGCTCAAACTTTCTTTGTTGACGCTAATGCCCGACATGTCTTCATCCTTCAAAAATTCCTCCACTTTTTCAAATGGCTTGCCACTGGCTCTAAAGATCGACTCCGCCTGATTTTTTTTTATATCATTCGCCAGACAGCGCAAAACTACCGCGCTGGCCGTATTCACATTAAGTGGCTGATAGCCCTCGGCCACATAAACATAGGGCAGCAATTTTTCATAATCTTCCACAGTAAAGCCTTGTACCCGCAATAATTCGCCAAGGTCTGAAATCGGTGTGTTGGCGCTGCGGTAGGGCGGTGACAGACGGGTATAAGTCTCATCTTCAGCACCGTTGGGATACCGTAACTCCATGTCGGCATCTATCCAATCCAGTAGGGTGTCAACCAGCTCGGGTTTTATGTCAAGAATGATAAATAACCGTTTCAAGCGTTGCACATCTTCCTCACTGGCTTTGCCGTCAACCAAAAGATTATTGAGGTTGATCCTTCCTTGCAAGTCAATGATGTTTGCCTCAAAGCTGCCTTCTGGTATCTGTGTTTTATGCAGAGGTTTGCTCCAAAGGTCGGACTCCGAATCATTTTTATTTTTGGCGCTATCGGCTTTAAGCTGATTTCCCGCCCAAGCTTCAAGCCCATGCAGAGTTTCCCAAGCCTGTGTTGACCGCAACTGGTTTTCAGTCCTGCGGATATCCATCTGCCGATTACTTGACATTGATACCAACGCCACCGTAACAACCGCAAGCACCAGCATAACCGTAATCAGTGCAATGCCGCGTTCGTAGGTTGGAAGCCTGTGCCCGGTTGCACTCATTGATGGATTAAAAACGAACGCTGAATGTTGCCTAAGCCAGCCAGGTTAAAGCTAATTTCAATCGCTTTCGGTATGCCGCCTTTACCGCCTGTAAAGGGCAGCCAAGTTTGCGATGTCTCATCGTAGAATCTTACTTCCACTTGTGCTGCATTCATCAGCTTCCTGCGCCGGTACTGAGTTTCCTGGGTTCTGTCTGGAATATTCCAAACCTGACGATACAGCGCACCATTTTCAATGCGATAACTGATTCGTTGCAGATTATTGGTCGCGGCAACGCTAGACCATGCGGGTACACTGCGGGTAAAAACCAGGATTTCATTGCCACGACCGCCACTAAAAGCCGGTTCGGTACTGCCTAATTCATCCCGGATCGGTCGGTTGATGATCTGGCTCAAATCTTCATTTAGCAGATAAAAAGTGGTCTGCAATTGCGCCATCTGTTCAGACCGGGGTTCGGTAGCCGCTCGCGCCCTCAGTACCGCAGCCAGCCCGGCATAAGCCATCATCGACATGATGGCAAAAATGGCAAGCGCAATCAGTATTTCCAGTAAGGTAAAGCCGTGCTGTCGATTAGGGATCTTCATCAACTTTTAATCACATCGCTGTTCAAACTGAAATAAGGCTCTTTCTCGCCCTCAAGAAACACCTCAATGCGGTAGTGCCACAGTCCTGCAAGGGCACTTGTGCTGCGCTTTATCTGCCAATACCAGCGCCGTCCTGCCATTTCATCCCAGCCATCCTGTGTCTCCGGTTTTTCTTTAGCCAACCGCAATTGCACGGCATGATTGCTAGCGATAACCGCAGCAAAGGTTTTGTTTTCCAGATACCATAAATTTTTGATATTGTCTGCTGTTACCTTGATGGCGCTAACCATCACGATAGCCAGTATCGCCAGTGCAATCAGCACTTCCAGCAAAGTAAACCCGTTTGACCAGTTTGTACGCCGATGCCTATTCATGGCGTGTTTTCGGTACTGATAGCCAATCCGTCTTCCTGCGTATTACTGACCACAAAAATGCTGTCGCCACCCTTCATAGCCATCCGGATTTGAAACAAATCCATATCGCCATCCGGTGTCAAAATAATTTGCGGTTCCGGCTTAACAGCCTCGATTAGCTCACGATTTAAGGTGACGGCTTGCTCACCTAAAGCCAGCGCCAGCAGCATCTGTGGCATCAAGGTACGCGGCCTGAACACCATATCTGTTGATTCCTCAGACCATTTATTATTTTTTACAACAGCAAAACGATAACCTTGGCCAAACAACTCCAGCCCAATAACTTCGCCACGGACTATGGCTTCCTGAGAAGCCAGATCCAGCAGCTTAACCAGCCTTTCCGCTTCGGTCTTCTGCTGGTCACGCGGATCAGCAGTACCCATTGATAGCATCGCCATACCCATGATCACACCGATCAACACCATGACAATAAGCAATTCAATCAGGGTAAAGCCTTTCCCCGTGTTCATGCTTTGTTGGATACTATTGATTCGGCCTTGTGAAGCACTAACTCCGTTCGCCTTGAGCCCTTCGATAAAATCAGGAGAGCCTTGTCGAAAGGCAAGTAGGCTTCGACAGGCTCAGCCCGAACGGTTTCAAACATAATCATGCCGAATGAAGAAAGCCTTATTTCTTATTCCAGTTAGTAATGTCCGCGCCTGCATCGACACCACCTTCAATGCCGTCTGAGCCATAAGAATACAGGTCAAACTCACCATGTATGCCGGGTTTAAGATAAAAATACGGCTTACCCCAGGCATCAGTAGGCAATTGGTCGAGATAACCGCCCTGCTTCCAATGCGTGCCAGCAGGCAAATTGGCTGGCTTAGTCACCAGCGCTTCCAGCCCTTGTTCAGTCGTCGGATAGCTGTAATTGTCAAGCCGGTACAAATCCAGCGCCGCTGTAATCGCCCTAATATCCTGTAGAGTACGTGTTGCTCTGGCCTCATCGGGCCTACCCATGATTTTCGGCACAATAATAGAGGCCAAAATTCCCAGGATGACGACAACAATCATGACTTCAATCAGAGTAAAACCGCGATATTTTTTATCAGACATAAGATTTTTTAGGGTGAAAGCAATAGATTATTAGTAAGTCCGCGCAAATGACGAGAAATAAATGATAAGAGTAGAAAGCAAAAATGACAGGATTATTACAGCATTGTAATTTAAAGGCTTTACAGGGCTTCTCAAACCGCTTCCTGGCAATGCCTACCTAAAATTCAAAAATCCCCTCTCCTGCTGGAGAGGTTTGAGGTGAGGAAAAGAAAATCACACTTTACATTCCCCTCATCCTAACTTTCTTGGCAAAAACCGCCTGCCCACCCTACTTATTGATTCGGCCTGTTGATGTT
>PMDM01000062.1 GCA_003155565.1 Methylococcaceae bacterium
GCCATCACGGAATCCATCCAGACCAATCCGTAGAACTTCCCGGCAAGCAGGCCGACAACGGCCAGCACCGAAGTGACGGCGTCGGCCAGCACATGAAAATAGGCGGCTTTGAGGTTATGGTCGTGGTGATGGGCATGACCGTGTGCGTGGTCGTGCGAATGGCCATGTTGATGCGAGTCTTTAAGCAACAACGCGCATACAAAGTTGATAAACAGCCCGAAACCCGCGACCATCAAGGCGTGGTCGAATTGGATGATGCGTGGAGCGAGGAGACGTTCCCCAGATTCAACCAACATCATCAAGGCAACTACACCCAGGGCTACGGAACTGGCAAAGCCGCCTAATACGCCGACTTTACCGCTGCTGAACGCAAACGTCTGGTCGTGGGCATGCCGTCGGGAATAACTATAAGCGTATAAAGTAATCATAAAGGCGGCAACGTGCGTCCCCATGTGCCAGCCGTCCGCCAATAACGCCATCGAACCGAATATCATGCCCGTGCTGATTTCCAGGATCATGGTCAACAGGGTAAGCACTAAGACCAGCCGCGTCCTACGCTCGCCTTTTCGGTTAATGACCGCAAAGTTATGGTCGTGTTGTAAGCGATTAAGTGTATCGGTATGCATGATCTTGTCTAGTGTCTTGTTGAAGGCCTGTAAATATTCACTAAAACCAAAAGTGTACCCCGGCAACAAATCGGGTTTCTTCTGCTTGTTTACCTTGAGACTGGATTACATCAGCAGCCGAACCGAAAGTACTCGCCCATTCTATACCTATATAGGGCGCAAATTCACGTTTGAACTCATAGCGCAAACGCAAACCTGCCTCGATGTTAGATAAACCGCTGCTAACTAAACGAGAGAGGTCTCGTTGGCTATAAAAGTTCATTTCAACACGGGGTTGGAGTATGAGTTTTTGGGTGAAGAGTACATCATATTCGGTTTCGAGACGAAATGCGGTACGACCTTCTTCACCTACATACGCCGTCGCTTCTATGTATATCCAATAAGGCGCAAAACCCTGTACGCCAAAAGCTCCCCAAGCCCGGTCAACCCCTGCGCCGCTATCATAACGTACCCCCAGTTGCGTATCCCAATACGCAGTCAGGGCGTGACCCCAAAGCACTTCATTACGGGCGCTTTTGAATGTCCCCCTGTCGATTTCCCCCTCAGCCCTAACAACTAAGCGATTATAATCTTGCCCATACCACGCCTGCCAATCGTAAGTCATTGAAAAATTGTCTTGGGCGTGGACTCCTTCCAAACGATCGACAATTAAAGAACCCAAATAGTGGGTATCACCCATCATGGATTTCGATAAGCCACTAAAATCGTGACTATCGGTATAAGCATGGGGATCGCGGTTATCTTTCAATGCTGCCGACTTAAGAACGGATGCCCCTTCTCCCTCTGGATAGGGTTTTTCACTGCTTAAGTTAATAGTATTGCGGTTAGATGTCGGGAGAGGGTAGTCTTGCCCAGATCTTAGGCTGTGATTTGCTTGTTCCTTAGTCTGGTCATTAGCCATAGGTTCGTGGGACATCATTTTAGAATGATCCATTCCTTGGTGGTCATGGCCTGGCATCAACTCCATATTACTAGCTTCAGGTTCTTCCGCCCACGCATTCGTAATCATAAGAATCGAACATGCGAAAACTACAATATTAGGGAGGATAATAAAAGCGCTCAAGACACCACCACTTCCCTAAACATCCCTGCGTGCATGTGGTAGAACAAGTGGCAATGCCACGGCCAGCGGCCTAGCGCATCGGCTGTGACCAAAAAAGTGACCCGCTGTGCAGGTTGTACAATGATGGTATGTTTACGCGCCTGAAATTGCCCGTCCGGGGTTTCAAGTTCGCTCCACATCCCGTGCAAATGCACCGGATGTGTCATCATGGTGTCGTTGACCAAAACCACCCGCAAGCGTTCGCCATGACGGAAATGGATCGGCTTGGAATCGCTGTATTCCACGCCATCGAATGACCAGGTGTAACGCTGCATATTGCCCGTCAGGTGTAGCTCCATTTCCCGTGTCGGCGGTCTGCTATCAAGCGTTCCGCCTATCGTGTGCAAATCGGCGTATGTCAAAACCCGTCTGCCATTATTCCTTAAGCCGATGCCTGGGTCGTCCAGGTTGGTACGCGGCGTATCAACCCGCATATCAACACTTGCGCCAAATTCAGTGCTGGCGTGATGGACGTGGACACTTTTTTTGCTGGCAGTTTGGGCATCAGCCATACCTTCCATATTGTGATCCATCTGGCTCATTTGCTCAGGAGTCATATTGCTATGATCCATGCCTGCCATTCCGTGATCCATCGCCCCCATCATATCTTCCATCGTCAGCGGTTCTGCTTTGTCTAACGCAGGTACAGCCGCTGATAAGCCTGATTGCGTTGCCAATGTGCCGCGAACATAACCGGTACGATCCATAGACTGGGCAAAAATGGTGTACACACTTTCTTCCGGTGTAACGATAACATCGTAACTTTCTGCAAGGCCGATACGGAACTCATCGACATCTACCGAATCAATATTTTGCCCGTCAGCCGCTACCACAGTCATTTTAAGACCGGGAATCCGCACATCGAAAAACGATTGCGCGGAGGCATTGATAAAACGTAAGCGGATTTTTTCACCTGGTTTGAACAGTCCAAGCCAGTTGTCCGCGCTGTTGTGTCCATTGACAAGATAGGTATAAGTCGATGCGGAAATATCGGACAAATCGGTACGGTTCATCCGCATCATGTTCCACATGTGCCGCTTTTCAACAGCCGATCCAAACCCCTCATCAGCCACATCCCGGAAAAAATCGACGACCGTGGGCTGGTTATGGTTGTAGTAAGCACTTTCCTTTTTAAGCTTGCCGAATACCGCCATCGGGTCTTCATCCGTCCAATCGGACATTAACACCACATAATCACGATCAGATTGGATAGATTCAGGTTTCGCGGGGTCAATAACGATTGCACCATACAACCCCGTTTGTTCTTGCATCTCGGAATGCGAATGATACCAGTAAGTGCCAGACTGCTGAACTTTGAAACGGTAAGTAAAGGTTTCCCCAGGAGCGATACCATTGAAGCTAATTTGCGGCGCACCATCCATTTGGTAAGGCAGGATAATGCCGTGCCAATGCAGGGAT
>PMDM01000060.1 GCA_003155565.1 Methylococcaceae bacterium
CTCAGGACGAACGGTAACGTGTTGATCCTGCTCGTGGTGAGTCGTGATCTGGTCGATCCCGTTCGTGGTGAGCTTGTCGAACCATGAGCGGGAGCGCTTACCGATGTTATCCCTAACGAATAAGGTATCCGATTTAACGCTAGTGCTAAGGCTTATTTCAACGATAGCGTTTCAACCCGGCCTTTCAACTCACAAACCAGCTTACCTTCCTTGGCTAACCAGCCGATGCCACGTTGGACATCGTTTTTGCCTAAGCCTGTTTCCGTGGTGATTTTTGTTACGCTAGACGAGCCGTTCTTTTCCAGATAATGCCAGATTTTCCCGGCCGCCGCGTCTATTTCAGTAATTGCAGTCATGGGTTTTACCTCACTATGATTTAATTAAAATTTATTAGCTTGCTGTTCAGGTAGCGTGATATTTAACTCGAGAGTTTCCTGATGATCGTTCTGCTCAAAACTAACGGATATAGAATTCCTGTCTACGTTAACGTATTTTTGAATGACTTCCAATAATTCTTTTTGTAACTGTGGCAAATAAGTGGGCTGATCTTTGGAGACTCTTTCATGTGCAACCAGGATTTGCAGCCTTTCTTTAGCTAGCGAAGCCGAGCTGGTTTTCGATGTTTTAAAGTAATCCAGTAAGCTCATTACTTACCTCCAAACAACTTGCCAAAAAAGCCTTTCTTATCATCAATAAAGCGGTGCGGCTTATTCTCCCCCAAGTAGCGGGCAACAATATCAGCATACGCTTGACCGGCATCGCTTTTTTCATCGAGAATGACCGGAATACCAGAGTTTGAAGCATTCAATACCGATTTTGATTCCGGGATTACACCCAAAAGATGCAGCGATAAAATTTCTTGCACATCATCGACACTGAGCATTTCACCCAGTTTTACGCGCTCAGGCGAATAGCGGGTAAGCAACAAATATTCTTTGATAGGCTCCTTGTTCTGCTCGGCCCGGCGGGATTTACTCGACAATATCCCCAACATGCGATCTGAGTCCCTGACTGAGGACACTTCGGGATTGGTCACCACAAAAGCGTCATCTGCAAAGTACATCGCTAAATGCGCACCCCGCTCGATTCCAGCAGGGGAGTCACAAACGATGTATTTGAAGTCCTTGGATAAGTCTTCCAAAACCTTACCGACACCTTCCTGACTCAGCGCATCTTTATCGCGGGTTTGGGAAGCAGCCAGGATATACAGCAGGTTACAGTTTTTATCTTTTATCAAAGCCTGATTAAGGCTGGCCTCACCGTTGATGACATTGATAAAGTCATAGACTACCCGGCGTTCACAGCCCATGATCAAATCCAGGTTACGTAGGCCTACATCAAAATCAATCACGGCTGTCTTGTGACCTTTTTTTGCAAGTCCCATAGCAATAGCGGCGCTGGTTGTGGTTTTGCCTACGCCCCCTTTACCTGATGTTACGACGATGATTCTTGCCAATTGATGTTCCTCCAGAGGTGCGGAATAGATTAAATTTCTTTAATGACTAAAGTCTGTTTGTCTAGGTAGATTTGCACGGGTGTGTTGCGGATGCTTGGATTAAGGTCTTCGCTGATTTTGTAGTTTCCGGCGATTGAAATAAGTTCAGCCTGAAGATCAGTACAAAAAATGCGTGCTTCGGTATTGCCTTGCACACCGGCTAAGGCGCGGCCCCGCAACGTACCGTAGACGTGAATATTGCCTTCTGCCAAAATCTCTGTACCGGCGCTCACTTGGGCAATAATTACTAAGTCACCTGCGGCATAGACGCGCTGTCCGGAGCGGATGGGTTGGGTAATGACGGTCGTACCAGTTTGTAACAGATCTTTGGTTTCTGGTTCTGGCGTTAGTGTTTTAGGCTTTTTTGCATCAATAGTCGTGCTGCTGGTATGTATGGAATGAAGAGGAATTCCCAGGGCAATTGCTTTTTCATTCTGTAGTGCGTCACCACCACGGATACCGATAGGTAACAGACCCAGTTTACGTATCACTTCAATGACCGCAACTACATCAATTTCAATGCTTTGTTTGTTTAGTTCTTGAATATCTAAGACCAGCGGAGAGTTTTTGAAAAATTCTGGTGCTAAGAGAACTTTTGCCTGAAGCTGTTGCTCAATGATGATCAGATCATTACTTGATATGACCAACACAGGTACAGAAAAAGTGCTGCTCTTGAATTCCAAAGCAGGCGGGTTATAAGGCGTTTTTTGTGCGTCTTGAGACATCCGTTCAGTCGTGTTTGGTCAATATTGCAGCAATGTTAACACTAGTCGTAGAAAAAATCATATTTCAACGACTAAAAACTTACATAAAAGGAGGCTGCTATTTGGGTTTCCCATAGCATAGCTGTGTTACCGGAAAAAGACTACTTTTCAGGACAGCGCCGCAGACTTGCAATTTGCCTTTTTTTCCTTTAACTTAGGGGCATCCGTAATGGCTAGGGGTGCTTTGAATATCGTTTCGAGGCTGAGAAATACCCTTTGAACCTGACCCCGGTTAATACCGGCGTAGGAAAGCCCNNTTACCCTGCATCGGAAAAAATCTACGTTACAGGCAGTCGTGCCGACATACGTGTCCCTATGCGTAAAATAAGCCTATCTGATACACCTGCCCACTTCGGGACTGAAAAAAATCCGCCGCTTTATGTCTATGATACTTCAGGCGTTTATACCGATCCTAACGTAGCTGTGGATTTGAAGAAAGGTTTGGGTTCTGTCCGTGCGGCTTGGATTGCTGAAAGAAACGATACGGAAGAATTAG
>PMDM01000460.1 GCA_003155565.1 Methylococcaceae bacterium
GCAATAACCAACGGGCATTGCGCCTTATTGTTCGATTTAAAAGCATTATCTGTAATCCCGCCTGTTCTTGCTGCTTATGTTGAAAGTAGTTTACAAACATTCCCTTAATTTCATATCCGTGCAAATACCTACATTCGGCGCATTACGCTTTCGCTAAGGCCGTATTGCTGTTCGTGCCTGGTTATTCAAATTCATATAAATCTCCTTTAACACCCGCCCAATTTATTGGATATACGCCTTGTTTGACCCAGTAATGAAAGGTCGAAAATCCGTAATCGGAGACATTTCTCGTAGGTAAACGGTGCTTTTACACGCTTGCTATATATAAAGCCCTTGAGGGAGATGAATTAATTTGGTATGATTAAATCATACTTATATTCTAACTTTCAGGGGTTTTATCATGGCCAGTGCTGAAAGGCGAACCTTTAGTTTACCCTCAGAACACACAGCCTTTATCGACGAAAAAGTGGCTTCGGGGGCTTATGCTTCTGGAAGCGAAGTCGTTCGCGCCGGTTTAAGGGCGCTCCAAGAACGTGATGCGGCCATTGAGCGTTGGTTGCGAGAGGAAGTCGTGCCTGCCTACGATGCAATAAAGGCCGACCCCAGCCGAGGAATCGAAATCCAAAATGTTTTCGACGACTTGCGTGCCCATCATGCAGCCAAGATAGCAGATAATTCGTGAAACGTCGGCGAGTGGTGTTTACGCCGGAAGCTCGGTTTGACCTGTTTGAAATTTATGATTGGATTGCGGCAAAAGCGGGTTTCCAAATTGCAATCTCTTAATATAGAACGAATTGAGGCTTATTGTTTAGGGTTTGAGTTAGCCTCAGAACGTGGGCATCGGCGCGACGATATCAGCCTTGGCCTTCGGATTGTAGGGTTCGAACGGCGAGTGACCATTGCATTTGCAGTGGATGATGACCGTGTAACGGTTTTACGCTTGTTCTATGGCGGACAAAATTGGGAAGACAAGTTTGCATGAATAGATAATGACTACATTATCTATATTTTCAATAAGATACTAAATTTACCTCTGCTTCTTCTTAGCGGTCATTGGCTCATATCAACCAACGCCGTGAAGACCGGCCATAACCTGCCCTTCGCGCTTTTAAATAAGCTGACATTCAAACTTGCCTTTAGTAGAAGTAACTTGATTAAATTGGATAGTCACAAGAGTTGGCGTGCTGTACTTGTCATTTCAAGCTAAGCTTATCTTACGAGATCGCATCAGACATCGCTTAGGCTTTTTATATGCATCAATACACTTCGACCTAACGCACGTAATGCATAGCCTCCTTCAAGAATAGAAACGATACGTCCTTTAGCGTATCGTGCGGCGACATCTTTAAGTTTTTCAGTCACCCAAACATAATCGTCTCCTACTAAAGACAGCCCACCCATATCATCTTCCCGATGGGCATCGAAACCTGCCGAGATAAAAAGAAACTCTGGTTGAAGTTTTTCCAATGCAGGCAGCCAGTGATCACTGACAGCGGCACGAAGCTCCACGCCAGAACTTCCAGCGGCAAGGGGTCATTGATAATGTGGTTATTGCCGCTGTCAGCACCGCAATACGGGTAATAGGGATGTCGGAAAGTCGAACGTAGCATGACGTGCACGTCGTTATAAAATATTTCTTCAGTACCATTGCCGTGATGCACATCAAAATCCGCAATGGCGACGCGTTGCAAGCCATAATGTTCTAGTACATAGGCAGCGGCCACGGCGACGTTATTGAATATGCAAAATCCCGCCGCGCTGGTACGTCCAGCGTGATGGCCAGGAGGGCGGACGTTGCAGAACGCACGATTAGCTTCCCCTGACATGACCAAGTCGACTGCCTTGACTGCGGCTCCCGCCGAGCGGAGTGCGGCATTCAGGCTGTGCGGGTTCATTGCCGTATCTCCACCCAGTTGGATTGTTCCTGAATGAGGTGATTTATCGAATACCCATTTAACATATTCACTTGAGTGGACTCTGGTGAGTTGTTCTATGCTGGCTTTGGGGCATCATAATGTTTCAGTAAATTTAGGAGTCCTGATGCAGTTAGCTGGTCATCAATTATTAGATTTGGCCCAATCCAGGATGGCTGTGCATAAGGCACCGGATTGCGACACAAAGGCGAGGTTGCCAACATTTGCGTTGCCCTTGTTAAACGTAGCGTTAAGCCCTATTTCCGGCCGCATCACGCCCAAACAGTTCGGGCCAATCAAGCGGATGTTGTATCGCCTCGCATTTTCCAGTACTCGGCGTTCCAATGCTTTGCCAGCTTCACCTATTTCGCCGAAACCTGCAGTAATGATGACGGCGGCCTTAACATTATGCTTGCCACATTCGTCGATTATGTTCGGTACGGTTTCCGGCGGCGTGGCGATTACCGCCAAATCCACTGGCCCATTGATTTGCGATAGGCAAGAATAGGCCTTACATCCCTGGACATCGGTATGTCTCGGGTTGATGGCAAACAAGTCACCTTGAAAGCCACTTTGCAACATGTTCTGGAAGACGATCTGCCCCACGGAATCAACACGGTCGCTGGTACCGAAGACAGCAACCGACTTAGGCGCAAATAAAGGTTTTAAGTAATGTTGTCCCATAGGTGCATCTATAAGTGGATATAAAATTGGACAGGTTGAATGGAGTCTCATTAAGGTGGTCACCAACCGCAGAAAAATCTATTGTATAAACCCTGTATGATGATTATGTGTAAAAATTAGTTATTCTCGGAATTTAGCAAGATGACTTCTATTTCTTCGGTAATTTCTTCCTGCCGATAAATTTGCAATTTTCTCTGAAGGTTAACGGTTTCATCATCCAGATGGTTAACAGCACCCTCCAAATGCTGTAAACGATTGTGATTCTCCGCCATTAATGAGATATATAAAATTTCATGAAGCACCGCAAACAAGTAATGTCTTATCAAGTCAGTATAAAATTCCGCAGCATCAAGATTAAGTATCGGTGGATAAGTATATTGCACCCCTTTCCGTTGTTGTTGCGGAAAAGGCGGAAATATTTGCCGTTGGGTAATAAGCCCAGTTGCATAATCATGGTAAATAACGGTCAGCCGAATTGCCAATTGACTTAAGCCAAGTAGTTTGCCTGTTTCCTCGCTTGTGCTAAGCATATCGATGAGTTGATTAATAATCGATGGCACTTCTTCTGCAACATTGGCACCAGCAATTTCCGCAATAATGGGTAAGTGGTTATCTGATAGTTTATTTGCAAGCCGGGAACCAATTGCTATAACTCCCGTATATTTATCGTTATTCAGTGCTTTGACAAGGCTTTCATTAAAATCGCCGCAAAAACCGCGTTCGGTTCCCATTAAAATAGCAATATGCTTATCATGGTCTTCTTCGATAGCAAATTCGGGGTTAAAACTTAAAAAATCTATCGCTGCATTTTCTATGTTACCCACTGCTTTACCTTGCATGGCTTGATAACGGGATAATTTATGAATCTCCATAAACGCCAGATTTTTCATCGCATTTAATATCGTGCGAATTTCCTCCAACTGGGTAAGATGAAGGCGTAGCTCATGACTTTGGCTCATGACGGCGGTTTATCGACCGCAAGCCAGTCGGCTACAGCTTGCTTCCATTGCGCCGGACTGCTGTCCAAGGACAAGGTTGTGGCATCAACTTCATGTTCTAATTTTGCCAGATATTGCGACAATTCATTGAATTCCAAGGTATTAAAAAGACCTGCATTGAATGAGGTCAGCCAGGCCAATTGAAATAAACTGCTGTAGGGTTTTAGCCTATCCTGTTTGAGTATTTCGCGTAATAGCCGTCCGCGTTTGATCCTCGCTTCCATTGATGCTTCCAGACGTTGCCCGAAACGGGTAAAAGCTTCCAGTTCCAAAAACTGGAGATAATCGAGCTTCATTTGTCCGGCTTGATCCCGAATACTCGGATGTTGAGCCTTGCCGCCAATTCGCGATACCGATTTGGCGATGTCAATGGCCGGACGGAATCCTGCGTTAAACAAGCCAATATCCAGATAGATTTGACCGTCGGTGATCGAAATCAGATTGGTGGGAATATAAGCGGCAATTTCACCCTGCTTGGTTTCAACGATGGGTAAGGCAGTCATGCTGCCGCCGCCGTTTTCGGCATTCAAGCTGGTTGAACGCTCCAATAGACGGGAATGCACAAAGAAAATGTCACCGGGAAAAGCTTCCCGTCCGGGCGGGCGGCGTAATAATAACGATAACTCCCGGTAGGTTCTGGCATGGGTAGAAAGGTCGTCGTAGACAATTAAGGTATCTCGCCCCTGAGCCATCCAGTATTCTGCCAAGGCGCAGCCGGCAAAAGGCGCGATGTATTGTAAGCCAGGTAAGGCGCTGGCTTCGGCGACCACGCATACGGTGTAGTCGAGCACGCCATGGGATCTCAGTGTTTCTATCGTACTGACAACGGCCGAACGTTTTTGGCCGATCAGGACATAAATGCAAACTACATTCTTATCCTTTTGGTTGACGACAGTGTCGATGGCAATCGACGACCTGCCCAACCCTTCATCGCCCACTAGCAATTGCCGTTGGCCTTTGCCAATCGGGATCAAGGTATCGATAATTTTAATACCGGTATACAAGGGTTTATTAACAAAATCCCTAGCTATGATGGGTGGTGAGTTCTGTTCCAGATTACCCCTACCGACATGGGCCGGCGGAGCTTTTCCATCAAGCGGTGTACCGAGAGGATCGACTATCCGTCCTAAAAAATCGTCTCCGACCGGAATGCTCAGCGGATGGCGGGCATGACGGACGAAAGTGCCAGCAGTGAGGTTTTCGGTTTCATACAATAATATGGCGCCGATCCTGTCACGGTTGAGATCGAATACCATAGCGCGGCTGCCATCCGCAAATATCAGAATATCTTCGATGGCGGCTGAGGGCAAACCCTTAATCCAGGCGATGCCATCACCAACGGAAACGACCGTTCCTTGCTCGGTAATTTGTAATTTTGGCCGATAGCTGGAAAGCCAATTCGCCTGTTTTTCGAGGGCACCTTTTAAGCTATTCAGACTCATAAGCGATTTCGGCAAAACCAGCCAGTTCCTGTCCCACGTTGGCATGCAAAACCCAAGCGCCAATATCGATGCGAATACCTGCAATTAACGTAGTATCTTGTTGGTATTGAAAGCTCATGGGGCGGGTGATTAACAGCCCCAGTTTTTGCTCTAATTGTTGTTTCAAATCCGTTGCTAGCGGATAAGCACTCGTTACCTTAACGATTAACGATTTTTTTGGTTCTAAAGCTTGAAGACTTATTTTAGCAGTTTCGGGCAAGACGGTTAGTTGGTCGATCAGCATTGCGAACAAACGACTTTCCACTTCCGGCCCAGCCGCCTGCTGCAATAACAAAGCGGCAAAACGCGCACCGTTTTCTAGGGCCTGTTTTTCGGTTTGCTGTTGAAATTCTTCTTGCTGGCGGGTAAGCGTTACTTTGGCTTTTTGGCGTTCCTGTTCAAGTTCGCTTCGGAGCTTTTCCAATTGTGTGCTTCTTTCTACTTCAAATTGCTGGTGTAGTTCGGCTTGAGCTGCTTTTTTTTCTTGTTCCCAGAGCTGTTGACGATTCTCATAGAGCTTGCGTTGTTCTTCTGCTTCATCGTGAAGTTTTTTAGCCTCTTCAAGTGATTGGTCGATATGTTGCTTGCGCTTGGCAATCATCTCCAGAAGCGGTTTATAGAACAGGCGCTGCAAAATCCAGATCAGGATCAGGAAATTGATAATCTCTAAAATAAAGGTTGTAGTGTTAAATTCCATGCTGATTGATGTCGCTTATTTAACAATGTACTCAAGCAAGGGATTGCGGAACAACACAATCAAGATAATCACCAGGCTATAAATGGCTAAGGATTCGATCATCGCCAAGCCGATGAATAAGGTGCGCATGATCGAGCGTTCCGATTCGGGTTGCCGGGAGAGTGCTTCCAATGCGCTGCTAATGGCTTTGCCCATTGCCAATGCTGGCAACATGACACCGATGGCGATCCCGAAAATGGCGGCGACGCTCGACCCTAAAACGATCA
>PMDM01000455.1 GCA_003155565.1 Methylococcaceae bacterium
GGCTTGCCCAATGCAATAAGCGTATGTCCTTTGTGGACAACAAAGGCTGGTCATCTAGGATACGTACTATGGGTTTTAGTTTATCAGGCGCAATCTCGCTATGCTGGCTAATCTCGATAAGGTAGGCAATTTTTTTGCCTGTGCCAAAGGGGACTTCAAGGCGAATTCCAGGTGAAAGGTTGTTCACGTCAACATCGGCTGATGCCAGGTAATCAAACAGTCGATAGAGGGGAACGGCTATCGCTACTCTTAGGACGGGACGAGGTGTTGCATCCGGCAACTTAGGCATTGTGTTTGAATAGAAAGTTACGTTATTTGGCTAAGTTATTCTAAGCCTTAAGGTAATTTAAGTTACGCACAAAAGCTGTGGATAACTTTGTTGATAAACGCTTTTGAAAGTCCCTTAGTAACGGTTTTTATTACTGTTTTGTTACATTGCACAGTTATTGTGCGAAATATATTGCCATTAATTATCAATCAGTTATAAAAAATAAATATGTTTGCAAAGTGTGGATTTTATTTTTTTATTAATTTACTTGCTATTGTGGATTACAGCAGGTATGACGGACAAATTGGCACGTTCGAGACTGCCTAATAATTGGCTGGGCAGAAAGCTGGCTAATGATTTCTGCTGCGGCTTTATGAACTTAATGGTCATCCGGTCGCTTTCGCCGATAGCCAGATATTTTTCCTTGTCTTTGTCTTTAAGTTTCAGGGTAGGCGGCAATGTCCAGACGCCTTCTGGGTAGTTCTTTGTGTCTTTTGGGTTGGCGTTGATCTCAGATTTAGCCAAAAATTCAAAACCGGCATTTCTTGCCAGGGCGATGATGTAGTCTTCGCTCACATACCCCGAGATTGCTTTGGGGTCTTGCTGCTTTATTGATGCGCCCCTGTGTTCGACAATGCCGAGTATTCCGCCCGGTTTTAAGGCTTTAAACATAGCACTGAAAACGGCTGCGGCTTGGTCATGGTTCATCCAGTTATGGGCATTCCGAAAAGTCAGCACCCGATCTGCCGAACCGTCAGGGGCAATCTGTACTTCCTTGGGTGGCTGCAACACGGTAACTTCAACTTTATCATACAATTTGGGTTGTTTATGTAACTTGTCGAGATACGCCTTCAGGCTGTCTTTAAAGTAAGTCTCTTGATTATCGGGCGAAAAGTGGGCAGCATACAACTTGCCCTTATCCCTGAGATACGGGGCCAGAATTTCGGTGTACCAACCTTTGCCCGGCCATACTTCCACCACCGTCATATCTTCTTTGACATCAAAAAATGCCAATGTTTGTTCCGGGTGGCGAAATTGGTCACGGCGTTTATTCTCTTCTGAACGATGTTTTCCGTTGATGATTTGCTGTAATGCGGTTAGTTTCGGTTTATCGGCGGCTGCGGATGGGAAAGAAATGCAATAAAAGGGTATTGCTACCAGTAATGCCAACAGAATTTTTTTCATTTTTTAAGTCTCGTTTTGGCTAGATCGTGAAAGGAAATGCTGGTTAGTTTTGATATTATACCAATCCCAATAAGTTCTCGTTGTTACCTTCTCCAAAGGGAGAAGGCCAGGATGAGGGGATTCATATAACAACTTTTTGGGATTGGTATTACTATTCCTTGTCCTGATAATTCCAGTATTGCAATAAGCTTAAGGTTGCCAACATTAAAAAAGCAATGAGTGTCCAGGTTGGCATACTTAAGTCCATGAAAGTCCAGTTGACTTTTGCACAATCACCCGTGCCGCTTAACATTAGCTTGAGGGTTTCTGAAAAAGGGAAATTATTTAGTACATAGCCTAGCCCTGGGCCGCATTCGGGTACTTGGTCGGGCGGTAGATGTTGTATCCATATATGGCGTGTGGAAACAGCCCCGCCACACAGCGCGAGCACTGCACCGAGAATGGCATAACGGTGCGTGCCGGTTTGACCTGGGTTATGCAAGGCCGCGCACAAAAAGCACAAACCAGTCAGAAAGATGGCAATGCGTTGTGAGATACACAATGGGCAGGGTTCCAGCTTCATAACGAGCTGGAAATAATACCCCGCAGCCAGTAAGCCAACACAAGCCCAAAAGCCCAAGAAAAACCAGGATTGTGAATTTAATTTTATCAACCTTAACATGCCTAACATTCCCTAAAACTTATCTTTGGTGTCGAGTGTATAAAGGAATCTCTGAACAAGTTGATTCCGCTCATGGTTCGACAGACTCACCACGAACGGAATCAACCACTTACCGTTCGTCCTGAGCCCTTCGTCCACGCTCAGGAGAGCCTTGTCGAAGGGCTTAATCAGAGTTTCCTAAAACAAAAAAGTGATCCTGATGGATATGGGATAGATAGTATAACGTCATCAATCAGTTTGTCTCATTACATATTTTTAAATCACGGATTTAGGTTGAGTGTATTTTTTGCAACACCGGAATAGCTACGTAATCCCATCCGGCAGCGCCTTATTTTTTCTGGGTATTCGTAAAGCCGTGTGGAATTATGACACCAAAATTAAAAAATTCTTCATGTGTGGCTCCCCGAAGCTGGTCATTTCACCGTTAACTGGCAAGCCATAGCCCAGCGTTTCCTC
>PMDM01000195.1 GCA_003155565.1 Methylococcaceae bacterium
CGCTGGCTGAGCGCAAAACGTATTAACCCCGCCATTATTCACCGCTCCCTAAGCCCAGCCAAATTGCCTTGAGAGCGGCCGCGTTATTGATGGCGATATCTTCATTCCCGGAAAATTCGCCGGTAATCACCGAGCCGTCAGATTGTTTACCCAATATGGTAATCTGACTTACCTTGAAACCTTCTTTATCCCTGATAAAAACATAAGTTTTACCCTCATTATGGGCAATAGCGGCATCTGGCAGCTTATATGTATCAGCATCAGTGGTTTGAATAAGTTGGATATTTACCTTTTGCCCGACACGGATTGAGGCTTGGTTGTCCTTATACTGGCTATCCTTGACGACGGCTCTAGCCAGAATTGTCTGGTTTTCTGGATTGACGCTTTGGCCTATTACCCTGATTTCTGCCTCTGCCAAAGCGTTTTCCACCTGCACTTGATCACCAATTTTTATGTCGTTGATATGTTCATGAGGAATATTGATTTCCAGCCAAAGCTCATCCAGATTGGCTACGCGATAAAGCGGTGCCATGGCATCCACACGAGTACCGGAAACCACCATCCGCTCAATAACCCTACCTGCTATGGGAGACCTTACGTTGATCTGGCTGACTAAATGGCCTGTACTATCTAATTGCTTGACATCATCAGCAGTCATTCCGGCAAATTGGAGCAGTTGTTTTGCCTGATTTACCTCGATTACCGACGCGTTATACCGGCTATAAGACTCTTGCTCGCCCCGGCCTGAAATAACGCCTTCCTTACGTAATGTTTTATCCCGGTTATAGGTTGCGGAAGCCAGCTTTAGTGCGCCAACCGCTTTAAGGTAATTGGACTGTAGCGTCAGCAGGTCAGGACTGTTAACCAGCCCTAAAATCTCGCCTTTAGCGACCTTATCACCTACAGAAGCATTCATCTTGACGACTAATCCCGCTTGGGATGTGTTTACGATAAAATCATGTGTGGGCGGAACCACCACTTTCGCAGGGGCTATAAATAGAGGGACATGGCTGGCAGGCTCTAACTTTCCAATTTTTATTCCAATATTGTCAAACTGTTGCTGCGATAGCTGGATGAAATTACCCGCTGCCCAGGAAAGAGGGTTAAAAACAGTCAAACCCAATGCTGAAGCCAACACCAAACTTTTTATCTTGCTCATGGCAATACCCCTACCGCTTGGTTATAAAGAGCAATATCGCGTTCTGACATAATTGCCCGTTCTTTTGCGCTCAAAATCGCTTGTTGTGTCCTGGACTCTACTCTTAGTAATTCCATCAAATTAATCTCACCCACAGAAAAGCTCAGTTGCATCATTCCCAAATGTTCTTCGGCAACCCGCTTCAGTTCATTAGCAATCTCAAGTTCTGCTTGGTTGACTTCCAGATTGTGTTCAGCTTCATGGTGGGCAAGTTCCAGATTCCTGAAAAGCTGCTCACGATCTGCAATTAACCGATTAAGTTCAACATTGAGGGCTGCAACATGCGGCTGAAGGTGTTCGCTCCCGCCAAAAGGAATATTTACACCTATATTGAAACTCTCGGTTTGATTGCTTCGTGGATCATTGTTTTGGGTCCGATCGCTATTAACACCGACAGTAAGATTGGTTTGCCCTGAACCCACTAATTTTAACGCGTTAATTTCCGCCTGTTTACGCTCGATCTGGCTATTAATGGCAACGAAAGTTGGGTGGTTAAACTCAATCTTTTTTAGGCCGACTAATTTTTCCTGATAGGCACTTGGAACTTTGGTCAATTGGGTAATACTTGAATAACGCTTGCGGGCATGCATGAGTTCAGCTTCTGCCAGGGTCAGAGTAGAAAGTTTTTGCAATAATTCGGTCTGCGCAAGCAAAGCATCTGCACGAGGAAGATCACCCAACTCAACACGCCGTTCAACTTTAGCCAATAATTGTTCAAAAATATTTATTTCCGCACGGGCTTGTTCATAGCGGATTCTTTGTAACTCCATGTCCCACAACGCGCCCCTGACCAAACCCGCAATACGTAATTTGGTCGCTGCGGATTGCAGGTCTGCACTGTTTTCAGCCTTGATGCCACGCTCCTTTTCAGCATCACGCTGACCAAGATTCCACAAGGGCACCTGTACTATCGCATCGACATAGTGTACGGTTCCACTGGTCATGTTCTGGTAGCGCAGCCCTGCCTGGGATGCACCCGCCGTCCAGCTTTCACCGCGCTGTTTGATGGCCGTCGCCTCTTCTTCCAAGGACTGAAGCCAAGCCATATCTGGGAATTTTTCCATGGTCAGGTCAACAACTTTGGCTAAAGTAAGCGATTTATCAATTTCTATGGGATCTTCATGGGCAACAGTGGGTTTCGGTTCGGCAATCGCTACAGTAGCGATCAGCAATAACACCGTCAGTGCCTTTATAAAAAGGTTTAAAACAAACATAGCAAGCTCAATGCGGGAAAACCGCGTGTTTTTTAATCTAAAAAGCAAACAAGCCCGATTCAGGACTTAAAAAAGCCGTGGATTATTTATTGAGCAGGAGGTGCGCGGGGAGAAAGCGTGGAAAGCAGTCTTTGGAAAGTAAAAGACCGGAGTTGCGGAGAAAAATTGTTGTCGTTCTCTGGTAAAGCGGTTACCCGTAACTGATCGGATGGTAGCAAGGCAAAGCTGATCCCTGTGCTGACGACAGAAATATCGTGTGGATTCTTGATGCCGGCATCAACCACAACCAGCAAGCCTTCAGAATCCCAATCATGATTGACACTCTGAAAAACTGGGGCATCTTGATTGCTAGGGTATGACTCAAGGCCTGGGATATGCAAACCACCCTGAGTGAAGTCGTTAATGCCAGTATGCGCATGCAACAATGGCGCAAAAAGTTGCAGCATTGCCAGCACGATAATAAGGGATTTGCGGAAAGCCGATAACATGAGCCTATGGTATTCTATAAAGGCTTATTTAACAACTTGAAACTTTTACTTTCCCGGACATAAGGTTAAAGGGACATTAGCTGAATTTCATAGTCTATGGGTGTCCGGTTTGGTTTAGTCACATCACGATGAATTATTGTCTCCGCTCGTGGTAAACCCTTCGACACACTCAGAGGAGCCTTGTCGAACGGTAACGAAGTCAATTTGTCAGGAATATTTTAGAGCGTTGTTATGTGCTTAAACCACCATTCGAATCACAGCTGCACCTAAAACCTCAAATTCTGGATCACTGGTCAGTAAAACCGCTTGCTCTTTGATCGCCAAGGCTGCGGCAAAGCAATCGGCGTAAGACATGGGATAACTTGCCTTTAGCTTTACCGCTTGCCAAAAAAGTTCTTCTGTAAAGGCGACAATTCCAATAGGCAATAATGAAATTTCACCTCGTTTACGTTCAGCAACTGTCCAACCGAATTGTTTGCCGATACGGTACACCACTTCACCCAGATTGATTTGATGCATCAATACCCTTACATTGCCACTAGCTGAATCAGCCAAAATCTCGGCAACACGAGCTGCTCCTGGCTCATCCTGTGCAAGACGTAAGAGGGCGCAAGCATCGAGTACGTAAGTGCGTTTAACCTCTGGCATCTTGGGTAACTTCTTTGCGATGTTCTTCAATCATCTGATTTGCCAAGGAATCAGTCGTTTTCAAAGAACCTCGAAAAGCGACAATAGGATCAGACGGTAATAGATATAATTCAAGATGATCGCCCACTTCGCGTATCTCAAGCGGAGTGCCAGTCTTGATTCCATAACGGTGGCGTATTTCTGCCGGGATAACAATTTGACCTTTGTTTAGGACATTCATTGTTTGCATGTTTAACTCTATATAGATAGTTTAACGATAAAAAATAAGTTTAACATAAGCCAAATAAATCGTGCCATTAAATTTTTCGGTCATTTAGCCGTTTATACAAAAAATAACCGGCAATTGCTAAAGCCAGCCACGTTGTCACCAACGGCCCGACAACACCGTCGTAACTGCTGACCAAATAGAGATAATCCGAACTGGGATTGATGTTGAATAAGTCTTTGCTCAATTTAATTTGCCACACCCAACAAGCATGGCAACCGATACATAGGCCTAAGCTGGCGTTCATCTGGGTTCTGAGCAAGCCTAAGAACACACCAACAGCAAATAAAGCAAAAAATGCCGACAGGATTTCTGGATTTAGCAGATGAGCAAAGGCTTCTTCCAGCAATCTAAAACCGCTGAACAAATTAAGTTCTTGCACGGGTATTTGGGTTTTACTGTCCAAAAAATGCAGTATGGCGTAATAAAATGCACTAATAAATATTGCCGCTTTGACGGACATTTTCTTGTTTAAGCCTGTTAGTAGTATCCCCCTGAAAACAGGCTCTTCAAACAATGAAATGAGTAGCGCGAGCGATAATTCAACGGCCAGTTTTTTGCTTATCCAGAAGAGTGTCCAGGGCTTGGATTCGTCAATAATATTTACGCCTAGAATATAAAACACAATGAAAACAGGCATTAAGGTGATAAAACCCAAACCAACACCTTGCCATAATTGCTTAACAAATACATGTCTGACTGAAAAACCCAAGTCAAATTTGTTTAATTTCAGATAGTGCATTGCTGGAAAAATACTCAGCACCAAAAAAAACTGGGTAGCTTTTCTGATGATAGTCCGAAATGACAGATCATCACCCCNNAAAGTAGCGGCCAGCAATACCAACAGCGGCACAATAGCGTACAGAAGACTGAGCTCTGAGGACTGAGGACTGAAGGCGGTAGCGGATTTTTCTGTCATCTGTCCTCCGTCTTCTGCCCTCTGAAAGCAAAATCTCCCCATAACATTTGCACGGCCGCTAATGCAGCAATGGCTGCGGTTTCCGTCCTTAATATCCGGCTTCCCAAGCGTACTGGGATAAATCCTGCCACCTTGGCAAGGTTGCGTTCCTGGTCGGTAAAACCGCCTTCAGGCCCAGTCAATAAGGTAACCTTCATGTCATCAGGTTGAAGTTGCACCAATGAGCATTCTGCATAAGGATCGAGAAATACTTTTAAGCCGTGTTGATTACCTACCCAGTTTTGTAAAGCCGCTATTTCTGCCAATTCAGGTAACACAGTCCTGCCGCTTTGTTCTGCCGCATGTTGGACGATTTTCTGCCAGTGCAGTAAGCGTTGCGGTTTTTTTTCACCTTTGAATTGCACGACACAACGCTCTGTCAAGAGCGGTGTAATACAGTTTGCGCCCAATTCCACGGCTTTTTGCACCGATAAATCCATACGGTCGCCACGCGAAATACCTAATCCCAAAGTAACCTGCAATGGCGATTCCACGCTACGGCCAGACCAGGACTTGACCGCAACCAACACGGTTTTTCGGCTGATTTCACTAAGCACACAGACATACTCCCCGCCCTTGCTGTTAAACAGAATAATGACATCGTCTTTTTTTAAGCGTAGCACCGTCCTGACATAATGTCCGCTGTCATCGTCTAGTTCGACCTGTCCGTTCAGCGCTAAGGGTAAAGGTACATACAACCTAGAAACCCGCATCTTAATCCCTTACCGCTAGCTGTATGCCTTGCCAGGCGACTTCAGCCATTAATTGCAATTCGTCTTCGGTAATAATATAAGGCGGCATGAAATAAATTACATTACCCAATGGACGCAACAGAACTCCCTTCGACAGTGCATACTGATAAACCCTTAATCCACGCCGTTCTTGCCAGGGATAAGGTTCGCGGGTGTGCTTATTTTTGACCATTTCAATCGCCACTATCATGCCCGTTTGCCGGACTTCGGCAACGTGTGGATGGTCATGAAAACGCGCTGCCGCCCTTGCCATAATATCAGCCAGTTGCTTGTTTTTCTCAATGATATTGTGTTGTTGGAAAATTTCTATCGTAGCCAGTCCGGCCCTACAAGCCAACGCGTTACCCGTGTAACTGTGAGAATGCAAAAAGGCTGTTTGCTTTTGGTAATCATCATAAAACGCCTGATAAATTTCATCGGTCGTCAATACGGCTGATAAAGGCAAATAACCACCCGTCAAACCTTTCGATAAACACATAAAGTCAGGCGTGATTGCAGCTTGTTCACAGGCAAATAATGTCCCCGTACGCCCAAAACCGACGGCAATCTCATCGGCGATAAGATGAACCTGATATTTATCGCAAGCCTCGCGCAGTAATTTCAAGTACACGGGATCATACATCCGCATATTACCGGCACATTGCACGAGCGGTTCGATAATCACGGCGCAAACCGTTTCAGCGTGATCTCGTAAGGTACTTTCCATCAGCTCGAAACGGCGGAATGAATACTCTGCCCAGGATTCACCAGATTCGCGGTAATAGCAATCGGGCCCAGGGACGGTAATCACGTCCATTAACAGCGGTGCGTAGGTCTCCTTGTACAACGGCACATTGCCAACCGCCAAAGCACCCAAAGTTTCGCCATGATAGCTATTTTCCAACGTGATAAATTTGGTTTTTTGCAGTTGGCCTGGTGATTGATTCAGGTTACGCCAGTAATGAAAACTCATCTTGAGCGCGATTTCCACCGCCGTAGAACCATTGTCGGCATAAAAGCAACGGTTAAGCCCTTCGGGAGTAACTTCGACCAGTTTTTCCGCCAGTTTGATCGCGGACTCGTGTGTGAAGCCAGCAAAAATGACGTGTTCCAAGGTATCAAGCTGGTCTTTTAGAGCGGCATTTATAGTGGGATTCGCATGACCAAACAGATTAACCCACCAGGAACTGATCGCATCCAGATAACGGTTACCGTCAAAATCCTCCAGCCAAACACCCTGTCCTTTTTTAATGGGAATGATCGGGAAGGTTTCGTGGTCTTTCATTTGGGTGCAAGGATGCCACAAAACGGAAAGATCGCGACTGGAAAAGGAATGGTTGGTCATGGGCAATGCGCTAAGCTGTAGTCACAACATTCATTTGCAATGCGGTCTTGGTGACTCTAGCTTCTTCGCACACGAAACAGGAGCTAGGGAATGTGCAGCAAAAAGCCGACTTATCGCCGCAAATTCTCTAAAATCGCCAACGTAGGCGCGGATTGGTTCATGGTATAAAAGTGTAGTCCTGGCGCTCCGCCATCCAATAAACGCTGACAAAGATTGCTGACCAAATCAAGACCAAAGGCTTGAATTGAGGCACGGTCGTCGCCAAAGCCTTCCAGACGTTTACGCATCCAGCGGGGAATATCCGCGCCACACATTTCTGAAAAGCGGAATAGCTGTGTATATTGCGTAATCGGCATTATTCCAGGGATCACAGGAATATCTACCGCATTTTTTTCGCAGTTATCGACAAAGTAAAAATACGCTTCTGCATTATAGAAGTATTGGGTAATCGCTGCATTTGCCCCTGCCTCAACTTTACGCTTGAAGTTTTTAAAATCTTCCGCAGCACTGTTCGATTGTGGATGCACCTCGGGATAGGCAGCAACATGAATATGAAGATCATCACCTGTTTCTTGCCTGATAAATTCGACGAGTTCATTGGCATAACGGAATTCACCCGCCGACATCATGCCGGAAGGCAAATCACCGCGTAGAGCAACAATTCGGGATATGCCATGCTCTTGATAATTCTTCAAAATAGCCCGGATATTATCTTTGGTCGAAGCTACACAGGATAAATGCGGTGCTGCGGCAACGCCTTTCTTCTGGATTTCTACTACAGTATCGAAGGTTTTATTGCGGGTAGAACCACCTGCACCAAAGGTTACAGAAAAGAAATCAGGATTGAGTGCTGCCAGTTTACTATGCACAAGCTGTAAACTGGCCGCACCTTCTTCAGTCTTTGGGGGATAAAACTCGAAACTAAAGAGTTTCGGGTATTTTTTTTGTGATTGCATTTTAATATTTGTAGCCTGGGTTACGCCTACATGGATGTAGGTAGTCGGTG
Source organism: Methylococcaceae bacterium (assembly GCA_003155565.1). Lineage (GTDB taxonomy): Bacteria > Pseudomonadota > Gammaproteobacteria > Methylococcales > Methylomonadaceae > Methyloglobulus. The sequence goes on from PMDM01000195.1 coordinate 7,854, forward strand.
GATTGCGCTCCTGCATTTTCCACATCTCTGTGGCTTGGCAACGCAGGGACGACAAACTGCTCCTGCGTTTGCTGCATTCAGTACATCCTGTACTTCAGCGGTTGCCAGAGCGCAGCGTAACCCAACAATAATGCCATCAATAACGATAATGATCTGCTTTATAAGGCCCTTCAACCGGAACATTAATATATTTTGCCTGTGTATCGGTTAGGACAGTCAAATTCACGCCTAACTGTTCCAGATGCGATCTTGCCACTTTTTCATCCAATTTTTTAGGCAGGATATAGACTTTATTTTCGTAACTGGCGGCATTTTGCCACAATTCCATTTGCGCTAACACCTGATTGCAGAACGAATTGGACATGACAAAGCTCGGATGTCCGGTGGCACAACCCAGATTAACCAAACGGCCTTCTGCCAAAATAATCAGGCGTTTGCCGTCAGGGAAAATGACATGGTCAACCTGCGGTTTGATATTTTCCCACTGATACTGACGCAAAGATGAAATCTCAATTTCAGAATCGAAGTGACCAATATTACAAACGATTGCCTGATTTCTCATGGCAAGCAAATGTTTATGGGTAATCACGTTGAAATTGCCGGTTGCGCTAACAAAAATATTGGCAAGTGGCGCGGCATCTTCCATGGTAACTACACGAAAACCTTCCATTGCTGCCTGCAAGGCGCAAATCGGGTCTATTTCCGTAATCCAAACAGTAGCACCGAGACCGCGCAAGGATTGGGCGCAACCTTTGCCGACATCGCCATAACCGCATACCACGGCTATTTTTCCGGCGATCATGACATCAGTGGCGCGTTTGATACCATCGACCAGGGACTCACGGCAACCGTATAGGTTATCGAATTTGGATTTGGTCACCGAATCATTGACGTTAAACGCGGGTACTTTCAATGTGCCTTTGGCAACCCGTTCATATAAGCGTAAAACGCCAGTTGTGGTTTCTTCTGACAAACCTTTGACATCCGCCATAAACTCTGGAAATTTGTCGTGCATCATGTTGGTAAGGTCGCCACCATCGTCCAGGATCATATTGGGTCGCCAGCCATCTGACCCCAGAATAGTCTGTTCAATACACCATTCGGCTTCGGCTTCGGTTTCGCCTTTCCAGGCAAAAACTGGTATACCCGCTGCAGCCATTGCCGCCGCCGCATGATCTTGGGTAGAAAAAATATTACAGGAAGACCAGCGCACTTCCGCACCTAAAGCAGTTAAGGTCTCGATAAGCACCGCCGTCTGTATGGTCATGTGCAAACAACCTGCTATACGTGCGCCCTTGAGCGGTTGTTTATCTCCGAATTCTTTACGTAAGGCCATTAAGCCCGGCATTTCTGTTTCGGCGATATGAGTTTCTTTCCGACCCCATTCGGCAAGGGCAATGTCGGCAATTTTGTAATCTTGTTGGCTCATTTGAGATCCTGAAGTCGTTTTTGTTGGAGTAGTTGAATTAAATGCCAGCTGCATCTTTTAATGCCTCGATCTTGTCAGTTTTTTCCCAACTAAAAGTATCTTCTGTACGGCCAAAATGCCCATAAGCGGCTGTTGCTTGGTAAATAGGTTTCAACAAGCCGAGCATTGCAATCAAGCCTTTGGGTCTGAGGTCAAAATGCTCCTTGATAATTTGCACTAATCTATCTTCGGTAAGTTTTCCCGTGCCAAACGTTTCAACGCTGATTGAAGTCGGTTCCGCTACGCCAATGGCATAAGACACTTGAATTTCACAGCGTTCTGCTAAGCCCGCTGCGACGATGTTTTTTGCAACATACCGCGCCATATAAGCGGCTGAGCGGTCTACCTTGGAAGGATCTTTGCCCGAAAAAGCCCCGCCGCCATGTCTTGCCATACCGCCATAGGTATCAACAATGATTTTACGGCCAGTCAATCCGCAATCACCGACAGGCCCACCAATAATGAATTGCCCGGTGGGGTTGATGAAATACTTCGTGTCTTTATGCAACCATTCTTTGGGCAATACAGGCAGGATAATTTCATCCATCACCGCCTCATGAATAGCTTTCGCGCTGATGTCGGGCGAATGCTGGGTAGATAACACCACGGCATCAATGGCTACGGGTTTGTTGTTTTCGTAGCGGAAAGTAATCTGGCTTTTTGCATCAGGCCGTAGCCAAGATAAGGTTTTATTCTTACGAACTTCTGCTTGACGTTTGACCAGTAAATGGGAATAGGTAATCGGTGCAGGCATCAAAACATCCGTTTCATTACTCGCGTAACCAAACATCAAACCTTGGTCACCAGCGCCTTGTTCATGATTTTCGCCTTCATCCACACCCATGGCAATATCCGCAGATTGTTTACCAATTGCATTCAATACGGCGCAGCTTTTTCCGTCGAAACCAATATCGCCGTTGTCATAACCAATATCGCAGACGACTTTTCTGACCAGTTCTTCCATATCAACCCAGGCATCCGTGGTAATTTCCCCCGCCAACACGACCATACCAGTTTTGACTAAGGTCTCACAAGCCACGCGGGAGCGCGGGTCTTGCGCCAACAAAGCATCCAGCACCGCATCAGAAATCTGGTCAGCAACCTTGTCAGGATGGCCTTCTGAAACGGATTCTGATGTAAATATGAAGTTATTGCTCACAATATCACCTTTGTTAATAGTAAACCTAAATAGCCAAAAGGCTGCACAGGCAGCCTATTTGTATTAGTGGTGGGCCCTGTAGGACTTGAACCTACGACCTGCCGATTATGAGTCGGACGCTCTAACCAACTGAGCTAAGGGCCCTGTATTTATTTAATTGTAACTACTCGCCATCCAGGAAGCATCTGAGTTGTTCCGATCTGGACGGATGCCGCAACTTCCTTAATGCTTTCGCCTCGATTTGGCGGATACGCTCACGGGTTACATCAAACTGTTTGCCGACTTCTTCCAGGGTATGGTCCGTATTCATGTTGATACCAAACCGCATACGTAAAACTTTAGCTTCCCTTGCCGTTAAGCCAGCCAAAACATTCTGGGTTGATTCACGTAAACCGGCTATGGTTGCCGCTTCAATAGGCGACAGGACTCTTGAATCTTCTATAAAATCGCCTAAATGCGAATCTTCATCATCACCAATCGGCGTTTCCATGGAGATAGGTTCTTTCGCTATCTTTAATACCTTTCGGACTTTATCTTCAGGCATTTCCATACGCACCGCCAGTTCTTCTGGAGTCGCTTCACGACCTAATTCCTGAAGAATCTGCCTTGAAATCCGGTTCAATTTATTGATTGTTTCAATCATGTGCACCGGAATTCGGATAGTCCGTGCTTGGTCGGCTATAGAACGGGTAATGGCCTGCCTTATCCACCATGTGGCGTATGTTGAAAACTTGTATCCACGCCGGTATTCAAACTTATCGACGGCTTTCATTAAACCGATATTGCCTTCCTGAATCAAATCTAGGAAAGGAACACCGCGTCCCATATATTTTTTGGCGACTGAGATCACGAGGCG
>PMDM01000034.1 GCA_003155565.1 Methylococcaceae bacterium
AAACATTTCCTATGATGTATTCACTCGAGGAATTATCCGCGAATTCGAAAAGAACTCTGCTCCAGGCCAGGCAGCCCTGAATGGACAAACGGGTGACCCGAAAAGTGATGTTAAATCTAATGCGAGCATTATTGTCAATGCGGGGGCAAAAATACATGCTGGAAAAAATGGCAGCGTTATCCTGGCAGCGCCTAATATAAGCAATTCGGGTTCTATTTCAGGCGATCAAAATGCACAAATTATTTTGGTGGCCAGTCAAGACAAAGTTTATCTTCAACCAGCATCCAAAGATAGCCCATTTGCGGGGCTGCTTGTCGAAGTGGGTAAAGGGGGTAGCGTCGAAAACAAACGCGGCGGTGACATTACAACCCGTCAGGGTAATATTACTTTGGCTGGGTTCGCAGTAAACCAATCGGGCAGAATCACGGCAACAACATCGGTTGATGTCAATGGCTCAGTCAGACTTTTGGCACGCGAAGAAGCACGAGATGATACGAGTTCAGGGCATAAATTACAAGCGATACAAACAATCCGGAATGGGGATACGAAGAATGGATCTTCTGTAACTTTCGGCAATAATAGTTCTGTAAAAATTCTGCCCGATGCCAATAGTGGCTCTGCCATAGACGAACAANNAAGTCAGTGCACACAAAATCCAGATGCAGTCTGGTTCAGCTATAGTTGCACCTTCAGCACAGGTCAATTTCACAGCCACTGATAAACCTGCGGAGAATCTTGCATCAAATCCACTAAACGGCACTAGCGGTAGAATATTTCTCGACGGGGGTTCCCGGATAGACGTGTCTGGTACTAAAAATACTAAAGTACCCATTGAAAGAAATGTCGCTGAAGTTTCAGTACAAACCTTTAATTTGCGTAATTCGCCGTATCAAAAAGCTGGGATTCTTCAGGGTAAAACAGTTAAGGTGGATATCCGTAAGGACACTAAAATTTTTGATTCATCGGGCGGGGCGGCCGGTATTAAACGTAGTATTGACGAGCGGCTTGCTGGCGAAATAATAATTAAGGATGCAAAGGGCAATGACAAAATANNAAAATACAGGCGCATAGTGGAGAAATTAACCTAACTTCTAGCGGAGATGTTGTTGTCAACAAAGGTGCAGTCACCGACATTTCCGGCGGATTCGTCAAATATAAAAGTGGCTATATCGACACCACGAAATTGATGTCGAATACCGGTCGTCTCGTTGATATCAGTGACGCTGATCCAAATGAAAGTTATGTTTCGATTTTCGGTACAGTCACTAGAGAACACCCCAAATGGGGGCCGAATGTTACAGAAACATGGAATGTCCTGGGCAGCATAGGGACGGGGCATATTGAGCGCGGATACACGGAAGGCAAAGCTGGGGGGGGTCTAAACATTCAAAACCCATTGACTTCATGGAATGGGGATATAGTTGCCGGATCCGTTAGCAGTATTTATCAACGTAACGCACCAGTTTCGGGTGGTTCATTTTCACTCAATAGTATTGATAACGTAGGAAATAGATCCGGACTATTCCTGTCCAGCCAAAATGTACTGTTTCAAACCCAGCAACAACCCTCAAATATAGATTTTGATAAACCATTTCCAACCAAGGTCGATAATAAACCGATTGATTTGATGTTGCAGACCGCATTAATTAATCAATCCGGTCTTAGCAACGTAACAGTCAAAACCGGAGGTAAAGCCACAATTACTAACAATGAAGCGATTTCTATGCCACCAGGGTTAAGCGAATTCAGCTTGGATGCGACAAGCATTGATGTAAATGGCATAATGTACAGCCCAGGCGGTACAATCAACTTAAACAGCGTTGCAACTGGACTAAAAGACTCCGGCAATCTAAATTTAGCTGGCTCGTCAATTTTAGATGTATCAGGTCGTTGGATTAACGATTTTCAAAAAAGCGCGACGGCTGTATTAAGTGAGCCTATTATAAAAGACGGCGGTAAAGTCATTTTAAATGCCGGCAAAGAGTTAAATTTTAATCAAGGCGCTGTAATTACAGCAGACGGTGGTGCTTGGCTAGACAGCGGTCAAAAATTAACTGCAGGAAAAGCAGGGGAAATAAAATTAGTCGCAGGGAATTCTAATATTCCAGGATTGCTNNCTTCATATTAACGGATCCTTGTCGGCTTACAGTTTGAATGATGGTGTTCGTGCAAATAAGGGAGGTAGTTTAACCCTAGCGGCAAACAAAATTAACATAGGTTCGGCATCAGGAGAGACTACAGCGTTAAATCTTGGAGTAACGAATGGCAACTTCGATATATTATCAAATGCGGGATTTAGCGACATTACACTGCAAAGTAATCGTGAAAACATTACTGTAAAATCAAATACCGATTTGAATCTGATCGCCCAAAACAGGGTTCTGACAGGTAATACAAGCTCAAAATCCAAAGTCAACTACGCTCTTTCCGGTCAAGTAATGCCTGTCAATGTACAGGAACAAGGCANNTTCTATCAGTGTGGATAAAGCGTCGACGATTAATATATCGACCTCAAATATTGGTAAAGGCATATATATCGATGGAATGCTTAATGCGCCAGGCGGCAATATAAATTTATTTTTAGGATCGGATCAGCAAACTGCTTATGATCCAAAGCAATCTATTTGGTTAGGCTCACATGCTAATTTAATAACGCATGGAACTTCCCGATTGAATCCGTTGGATGCCTTTGGCAGAACAAGTGGAGATATTTTATCGGGCGGCAATGTATCACTGACGGCACAACGTGGCTATATCGTATTGGAAGAAGGCTCTAAAATCGACGTATCTGGCACCAGCGCACGTCTCGATATACCGATAGCCAATAAGGTTGGTTTGGCAGTACAGTATGTGAAACAAAATATTGGCTCGGATGCGGGAAAAATCGAAATCAAGGGAGCAGATGCCATCATACTTGACGGCGAATTAAAAGGAAAAGCCNNAAATAATCGTGGAGGACGTCTAGATTTAACGCTAGATCGAAACGGACGTAACGAACCAGATAATTCAGTTTTCCCAACAAATGCATTACAGATCAATGTAATACAAAACAGCAAAAAGGAGCTACCAATAAATCTACATTTCGGTTCAGTATTACCAACCGAATTAAATGGAAATGCAACTGTAGCGAGCGATGAGTTAGGCAAAGCGGGGATTGACGAGCTACATTTAAACTTACCTTTTCAAAATGATTTTCGTCCATCTGGTGAAGTTAGGTTTTTGGGTGATGTGAATCTTAAAACCGCTTCCAGCATTTTTGTTGATGCCCAAAAAATAGGATGGTCAGGAATAAATAGCGGATCAACAGGCACTGTCAATATTGATACAGCTTATTTGCAATTAGGTTCTTCGACAATAGGGAATATTGAAGGCAAATCCCAAACAGGTGGCGGTAAATTGACAACAAATGCCACTTGGACGCAATTGATTGGTGCCGCCTTGTTGACGGGGTTTAATCAGGTTAATTTGAACAGCACCCATGATTTGAGGGCAGTTGGGGTTCGTCTTTCTAATGCGAGAGCATTTACGGGCAATTTAAACACAGCGGCAAATCTCAATTTGAATGCCAGCCAGATTTATCCATCAACGCTAACCAATTATACTTTTGCTGTCACTAGCCCAACAGGGCAGCTTACGATTGACGGACAAAACACAGGTTCAACCCCATTGTCAGCAGCCGGACAGTTAACTTTTATGGCCCCAGTCATAAATCAAAATGGCGTATTAAAAGCCCCGTTAGGAACAATTGAGTTAGATGCCACAACAAATCTTAGTTTCGGCAAAGGTAGCTTAACCTCGGTGTCCGCCGACGGCAAAACAATTCCATTAGGCATAATTTCGAACAATGTATGGGAATACCCATTTCTAGGCAACGGTAATTTAGTATTTAATGAATTGTCGTATAATTTAACTTTGGGTGAAAAGCATTTGGTGTTTACCTCGCCTGACATCCAATTTAAAAGCGGTAGTGTAGTTGATGTTTCAGGTGGCGGAGATATACAGGCGGCTGAATTTCAGCCAGGCTTGGGTGGCGATTTTGATTATCTTGTATCAAACAGTAAAAGTTTTGCGATATTGCCTTCGCTTGGTCCTTCTCTGGCACCCTACGACCACCGTCTGAGTGAAAATTTCAATAATAATCACGTTCCTGGGGCTCAAGTCTATTTAGCTGGAACTAAAACTTTGCCGGCTGGAAAGTACACCATCTTACCGTCTCAGTATGCCTTACTTCCTGGAGCCTATTTGGTTACGCCACAGAAAAATACTCAGGATCAAATCAACACTATCAATACAAAATCCGGCTTACCGATTGTGTCCGGTTACCAATTGTTAGCTGGCACAAATATGCATGATTCTCGCCTTAGTGGCTTTTTGGTTGAAAACCGCAACCAAGTGAGAAAACATTCTGAATATGATATTCAGACGGCAAACAATTTCTTTGCACAACATGCAGCCAGCAAAGAAACTGCAATACCCTTGTTGCCTGCTGATAGCGGTCAAATATCGATAGATGCGAGCACCAGATTGATCCTAGACGGCCAGTTCAAGGTGGCTGCCCAAAATGGCAGGGGTGCCAAGTTGGACATTTCGGCAAAGAATGAAAACATCGATATTGTCAATCAATTGAATCCTGTAGGGTCTGCCGGAACATTGCAAATACTTGACCAGCAACTGAGCAAGCTGCACGTCGATAGCTTACTGCTAGGTGGAACGCGTCAATTTGATAATGTGACGGGCAATACCAATTTGACGGTGACAACAAATAACGTCACCTTTAACCAAGGCACTCATTTACAAGCACTTGATCTGGTCGCTGCCGGTAAAAACAGCGTGGTAGTCAAAAGTGGTGCTAACATTAGTAGCAGTGGAACTGTCAACACAGGAGAGTCGAAATATAATATTGTGGCTGATCCTCATGGCGGTAGTACTGATAGTGCCTTGCTACGAGTGTCTGCCGATAAACAAATCACTGTGAGCCGCGATCTATTAGGGATTACACCAGGTATTAAAGGCGACCTGTTGATTGAACAAGGAGCGGTGCTTTCAGCGTCAAAATCAATGCTGTTGGATGCCAGCAAGTCAACGGTTCTTAATGGTGATATAGCCATGAAAGGCGGAGCATTAAGTTTGACTGCCAATGATATCAATATTGGTGAGTTTACTGGGCAGCAAGGCAATAGCCTGAATTTATCGAGCCAGAAGCTGACTAGTTTTACGGTTGATGATTTGGTGTTAAAAAGCCGAGGCTCGATTAATTTCTTTGGTAACGTAGGTAAGCCAGATGGTAGCGCACTCCAATTTAATAACCTAGCATTAGACGCTAAGGCACTATCAGGCTATGAAAATTCCGGTAAGTCTGCAAAGCTTCAAGCCAATTAT
>PMDM01000413.1 GCA_003155565.1 Methylococcaceae bacterium
ACAGCCGCAGAAATCAAATAAACACCGTGATGCTGAACTTGTACCCGCAACATTTTTGCAAGTGTTAAAAAATGTTGAGTTGTTGCGCTTGAATTACGGCATATTTGTCTTACATGCGATATTAATTGCGAGTTTCGTCATCGTGCCTTTATTGCTGCGTGATGCGGGTCTATTACCCGCTGAGCATTGGAAAGTTTACTTGCCGGTCTTTGTTGCCTCGTTTGCGGTCATTATTCCCTTTGTGATCCTGGCGGAAAAAAAACGGAAAATGAAACCGGTGTTTTTAGCCGCGATAGTGATTTTAATAATGGCTGAGTTGGGTTTAATGCAGTTCAATACCTCATTATTTGGCATCATAGGTTTTCTGTGCTTATTTTTTAGCGGCTTTAATTTGCTGGAAGCAACGCTGCCGTCTTTGATTTCCAAAACCGCTCCCGGCGATATGCGGGGCACNNGCGATGGGTATTTATTCTACCTGCCAGTTTTTAGGTGCTGGCATCGGTGGCAGTTTGGGTGGTTGGTGTTATGGCGAATATGGCGCACAAGGGGTATTTCTGTTTTGTGCTTTAGCCGCTCTAAGCTGGTTGCTGTTGTCATTTAGCATGACACCACCGCGATATTGGGCAAATCTGCTGATTTCATTGCAATCAGTCACTGAGCAACGTGCCGATGAATTTACCTCAGAAATGCTTAAGCTTAAAGGGGTTGAGGATGTTACGCTGCACTATCAAGAAGGCGTGGCTTATCTGAAAGTTGATAACCAGCAATTAGATCGACAAGAATTACAATTGTTGATTACAAAGTATACTCATGCTTGATATAAGGAATCTCTGAACAAATTATACCAATCCCAATAAGTTCNNAACAACTTATTGGGATTGGTATTACCGTTCGTCCTGAACCCTTCGGCACACTCAGGAGAGCCTTGTCGAAGGGCTTGACCTGAGTTCCATAAGGGTACGATGTTCCCTGATAGAATCCCGCATTACCATAAATGAATAAATGAGGAAAGCACATGCTAAATAAAGTGACATTGATAGGAAACCTCGGCGCTGATCCAGAGGTTCGGTTTATGCCTAGCGGCGGTTCTGTTGCTAATATCAGTTTAGCCACAACCAGACGTTGGAAAGACAAGCAAACAGGGGAGCGCAAGGAAGCGACGGAATGGCATCGGGTGATTTTTTTCAACCGTTTAGCCGAAATCGCTGGTGAATATTTAAAGAAAGGTAGCCAAGTCTATGTCGAAGGCCGTTTGCAAACCCGTAAATGGCAAGGACAGGATGGACAAGACCGTTACACAACCGAAATTCTAGCCCAAGAACTGCACATGCTGGGTAGCCGTAGCGGCGGTACTGGCCATTTTAGTGCCGAGCAAGGGCAACATACCAGCCATGCTCCCGCTGCTGCTCCGTCCGGCAATCAAAATCAGCAAGGGGCTTCACCACAAAATAATTCGGGTGTTATGTCAACGCCCCCGCTGCCTGATTATGATGATTTTGACGACGACATCCCTTTTTAGGGGGTTGGTTCAATGGTGCGAAAACGTACGTTAATGCCTATCATCAGCCGTATTTTAATAAAGGGCAGTAAGTTCAAGCCTAAGAATTTGCTTAATTAGTGTGTCAACGATCCTATGCATGAAAGAGTAAACCCTATCTGAAATTAGATAATCAATTGTTGGCATGTTGCGTTCCATAGACGCGAATGCGTGTACTCCTTCCAGGCATTCGGCCTTTTCCATTACAGGCTACCAAAACCCTTATTTCAAAATTTAAGTCCTGAAGCTACAAATCAGGCCTGACAAATTGCCTTAATGTCGGATTTTGAGCATCAGTTAAAATTGCAAGTTTTAGTAAATTTTAAAAAGTGAAATATTCCACACTTTTCCAGTGAAATACTTCACAGACATCAAGTTTATAGTTGTTTAAACTCAAATCAGTTTTTGTGTTTTGACGTTGGCTTTTCTTCGTAAAGAGCCTATCATCAATATCAACCAGACCGAATTCAGCATCCTGGTTTTCACCGTCTGACCTTCAACTAATTCAATGAGATAAGCCATATAGCCACAAACAAATAAGAGAAATAAATTTCACAACTCGAAATTAAGTTTCCACTCCACTAACACATTACAACCGAATGAGGAGGATTTATGGATGACAAATTAGTTTTTATGGAGTTGTCCGCTTTGCTGACTGGGCTGAAGCAGCAGATTCTTGATGACCCTGAAGACCGAAAATTGTTTGAGCCGATAGCTGAGGAATATCAACGTCGGCTATCTGGTGCATTTTCTCCAGAACTGGACAAACTTTTTAACAATCTCCTGGTGGCCTATAAAACCCTGGCCGCCGCAACCCCGAAGCCTGCCATTGACGACGCATTACTAGCAACCTTGCAGGCAAAACAAGAATTCACAGATGCCGAATTCGCCGCCAAACAAATAGTCAACATTTGGTACTTCTCCCAGTTTCATGCCAATGAAGACGATGAAAAAAATGGCCGCTTCCTGGATGGGGGCTTCTATGAACGTGGTGCGGTTTGGCCTCTTATCAAGACACATCCCATTGGATTTTCTAATCAACCGAGCGGTTACTGGTCAACACGCCCGTAAACCCTACGAGGAGATTGTTATGGACACAGAGTATGACGTTATTATCATTGGTTCAGGTGTTGCCGGTGCGATGTGTGCCTGGAAGCTTACACAACTCGGGGACTACAAAATCTTGATACTCGAAGCCGGGGATAACGAAATCACCCAAGGGCAACGGATCGAATTCCATCATACGATGGATACCCAAGGCAACCGGGGCGATATGTATGCACCGTATAAAGATTTGGACAGCCGTTTTTTGGCACCTGCCCCAGAAAATGCACAATTGAGCCTAAAAGAACAGCGGGATGACCAGAAGGAAAAATATTACGATTACACCGCGACCACCACAGACCCGTTCAAAGCCGGTTACAACCGGATGGTGGGCGGTAGCACCTGGGCGTGGCGGGGCAACACCCCACGGTTTATCCCAAGCGACTTCGAACTTTCCACCCAGTTCGGGGTTGGCCGTGACTGGCCGTTGAGCTATGACGAACTGGAACCGTGGTATGTGCAGGCTGAATATGAACTTGGCGTATCAGGGAATCATGACGAATTGGACGGTTTGCATGGTGGTTACCGTAGCCAGGCGTTTCCGATGCCCGGTATCCCCTTAAGTTTCAGTGATAAGCAGATTAAGCACCGTATTAATGGTAAAACCATACGCGGCAAGACGATACGCGTCGTGACCACGCCACAGGCTCGCAATTCTGTCCTTTTCGATGGTCGGCCTGCCTGCGAGGGTCATTCGAATTGCATTCCTTTATGCCCAATCCAGGCCAAGTATGATGCAACCGTGCATTTGCGGCGCGTACTCCAGAATCCGAATGTAGAACTACGCAAAGCCGCAGTGGTCACGCGTCTGGAAAAAGACGGAAGTGGTCGGGTAAAAACCGTGTATTTTAAAGATTGGCGGTCTGACGACCCACAAAAAGAGCGGTGTGTACACGGCACTACGGTCGTCTTGGCTGCACATGCTATCGAGACACCAAAGCTATTGCTCATGTCCAACAATCTTGCCAATAGCAGTGACCAGGTGGGACGAAACCTGATGGACCATATCCAGTTCGAGGTGGTGGCGTTTGCCCCCGACCCCATATTTCCCTTCCGTGGGCCGCAGAGCATTACCAGCATTGAGGAATTTCGGGACGGCGACTTTCGCCGCACCCGTAGCGCGTTCCGTATGACTATCGGCAACGATGGTTGGGGACGCGCCGGCTCGCCGTCCACCGTCATTAAGGATTTGCTGAAAGCCAAACAGTGGGGATCGGCGTTGCCGAAAGCCATTGCAGATAAAATACCACGCATGACACGGTTAAGCTTTTCTACAGAAATGCTGGCACTACCTGGGAACAAGGTGGACTTGTCGGACAAAAAAGACGAAAAACTGCAAATTCCCAGGCCGCGATTCAGCTTTGATATTGGTGACTATACGAAAGGAGGGCTTCGGGAAGGCTATGCCACTGCCATCGACCTTTTTACGCAGATGGGGGCAACAATCCTTGAGCCACAGCCCAAGAAATTGGTTGAGGACAACGGCAAATTCAACTGGAATACCGCCGCACATATCATGGGTACGTGCATCATGGGCAATAATCCCGCCGATTCGGTGGTAAACCGTTGGGGTCGTACGCATGATGTTCCTAATCTATGGGTTGTTGGCTCAAGTGTCTTTCCCACCAGCTCGACCGCCAATCCAACCTTGACGATTGCAGCCTTGACGCTTCGGACTGCACAGGCTATTCATCGTGAGATGCGTAGTCATGACTGTTCTTCCTAAAGCATGCTTGAACTTGCTTACTAAACCTAATGGGGAAAAACCATGAAAAAGCCAAAAAAAACAGTGAAACCACGCTATACACTGATTAAAGGAAAGTATTGGATTCATAATCCCAACAATCCACGGCAAGGCCCGCAGCCGGATGGGGATACGGTCAGGTTCGAACCGGATTCCATTGATCTGGTTCGCAAACTGCCAAGAATATCGGGAAGACCGCCTAATATCACGGCAAACGGACAGATAAACGTGCGCTATGAAGGGATCGATACGCTTGAAACCCATTTCAATGGCAAGCATCAGGATCTCAGTTTTGCAAACGCAGCGCGTGAATTCAATCTGGCGCAATTAGGCTTCACCAATGTCCGTTTCTACCCTGATTTACCCAACGTCGTCCAGTCGGTTGACCAAAACCCGCTTCCAGGTTATGTGATCGCCAATGGCATCGAAGCGAATGGCCGCTTGCTGGGATTAGTGTTTTCCGGGGAAACAAACCGCCGCGATGGCGAAAAGGTTTTTGTGGATAACGCGGCCCTCGACCAGAGCGTCAATGCGAAGCTAGTGGTTGCAGGGCTTGCCTACGTCGAGCCATACGATACGATGCCGATATCGCTGGTACAGCATCTTCGTACCGTGGTACATGCAGCTCGAAACGGAAACTCAGGACTGTGGCCAAGCGAAAGCGTAACAACCGATGGCGCTACGCTTATCCAGAATATTGTGGATTTACAGGTGCTGGTCATGTGGCCGAAGCTATTCCGCCGTCTCGCCACCTATTTTGATGAAGGGAATGTCGGACTCGGACAGTTCGATGCGTGGATTCGTGACGACCTTGTCGGACGAGACGACACGCTTCGGTTGCCGGACGGTGAAAAAGGCAATATGCATGATACCTATCTGATTGACAACGATACGTTACAGCTCCAGTTTCGACCTGAAGACTTGCTAATCACGCCTGATCCGAAGCCAATTACTGTTTGAATGGAACAGCAGAGGACAAGGATGAGGTGGAATAGTGTAATGGCTTTGTAACCCGCAGCAAATAAAATACCCAAGCAATCGGCTTTAATTCCGTCAGGTTGCGTGATGGCTAACCTGACGATTAATGCAAAGTCAGGGTTATTGTTTAAGAGTTGTCTTTAAGCCGCCGTTAGAGGAGAGCGCTAAACTAAGGGAACTTCACTTGCTGGCTCGTACCCGCTTTGGTACGGCAAACTGTTTATACCAATCCCAATAAGTTCTC
>PMDM01000300.1:0-208 GCA_003155565.1 Methylococcaceae bacterium
TAGAGCTGCTCGAAGTAATCGGAGGCATGGTATAAACCGCTCCATCCAAAGCCCAGCCATTGCACATCCCGTTCGATGGACTCCATGTATTCGACGCTTTCTTTTTCAGGGTTAGTATCGTCAAAACGGAGATTGCATGTGCCGTTGTTCTCAGCGGCAATCCCAAAATTCAAACAGATGGATTTGGCATGGCCAATATGCAGATAGC
>PMDM01000300.1:246-5652 GCA_003155565.1 Methylococcaceae bacterium
GTTCGCCTTGAGCCTGTCGAAAGACCAATAGGCTTCGACAAGGCTTCCCTGAGTTTATCGAAGGGCTCAACCCGAACGGGGTTTCAAACATAATCGAGCCATCAATATCGCTATTGATGAAATACTACTGTAATTGCTGGATTCAGTAAAGCTGGGGTGTTAATGATTCCTGAACAAGCTGAGTTCGTTCATGGCTCGATCCTTCGACGGGCTTAATTCAGAGGCTTTTTAAGGAAAAGCATTAGTGTAAGGACATGAAAACCCGATTAACGAACTTGCCGAGCTTGAGATTGTGTTAAGGCAGCCCTCTGTTGTTATTGAATGCTTTATCAGATAGCCCCAATCCACTATCGTAACTTGGAAAAGCAGTGGCTCACCAAATTAAACATGGAAGATACTGGAAGTTGACTAACGTGGATTTATGCTTTATTGTCTTTGGACGCATTTCAATAGTTTGTTTCAACAACAGGTCTTAATTTATGATTGTACTGTTTAGAAATATTCCAGACGATTCCTACCATAACGATATTACCGCTATTGTTCAACCTGTCATTAAAGGCGGATTTTTCAGAAAGCAAGGGAATATAAATAGCATCGAAATTTTAGCGTTAAAGGAAATTAATACCGGATCTCTCGAATTTCAGGCCCTGGCTCATATCGAACCGGAAGACGCGGCTAATCGGGTTATAAAAAAACTTCATGGACACTATATTAGAGGTTCTCGCGTTACGGTACGGCAATATTATTTACGAAACTGGAAAAATGACAAAAGGAGTGAAGAAAAAGACGTGGATTGGCAACTTCAAGAAAAGCGCACGAATCCAAGTAGGCGCAGGAATTTGAAAGTTTATAAAATTGCTTTGCCAGAATATAAATAATCTCTGATTTAAATGCTATGGTCGATAATCCGAGGATTTCAAGTTAGCAAACAGCCTATTCCTAAGTAAAAACACTTTTCCCGTAATAAATCCTTGGATAAAAGCATCTACAATCCATGCTATCCGCCATCGACAATACTGATACGCCGTGGTGCTCGATTACCTAGAACCTCCTAACACAAAGCAATAAGGGCAAATATAATTCATTGCCTCTGACAAACCCGCAGGATGTTCCTCACGCGGGACGAGGTTTGTAGCCCCATTCCTAACGTTTTTCTGACGCTGATATTTTTGAACCCCGCAGAAACCCTGTGGACGGGGCAACATGCCCGTCCGGCTGAGGTTATCTGCAAGGATACCTGAAAAGTATGCTGTTCAGATTATTAATGAGATTAAGCAGGAATACTACTGGATTTGACTATTTCAGTAAAGACAAGGTGTGGGGTTTTATCTGGCTTTCTGATAGTGTAGCCATTACGTAATGCTATCAACTATCTAACACCAACATACGAGTAACACCTTATGAAAAAAACAACCTGGTATTCAAAGTTTGCCAAGGCTTCTTCACGATTTTGTGGACGGCCTATCGTTTTTGCGCTTTCCGTAGCAACAATTCTGGTCTGGATAATTACTGGGCCGATGTTCAATTACAGCAATACCTGGCAATTGGTTATAAACACAGCGACGACGATTATCACGTTCTTGATGGTTTTTCTCATTCAAAGCACACAAAACCGTGATACGGAAGCGATTCAAATCAAGCTGGATGAGTTAATTCGGGCAACAAAGGGGGCGCACAATGCCTTGTTAGATATTGAGGAACTCGAGGAAATTCATCTCGACACGTTTCGCGCAAAATATGAGATGTTAGCGGAATTGGCCAGGAAAAATTCTGAAAGCGGCATCCTGGACACCGATACGCCTGAGACGGATAATTAGGATGTAAGCGATCAAGGAGTTGGTCAGTCACAGCGGCGGTTGCTGAGTGCCTGTAAGATTGATATATACGCTATCCCCAACTGACAATACACCACATTCATTATGTATGGCATTTTGCCCGAAATAAACCTTATTCTGCCATTTTCTGAGGCGGTTAAGAGTTGTTAATGGCTCTTTGCCAGTTTCTGCCGTTTCCGGGTCTATGGTCGGTACTGAACAGCGCGAACAAGGTTTTGGTAAGCGAAAACCGATAGCGCCAATAGTGATTTCACGCCACAAATCTTCGGCATAACTTTCACAACCCGACACCACCAGATTAGGCCGAAAGCGGGTCATAGCTAGATTGAGTTGCATGGCCTGATTCAGCGTGACCAGCGAGCTTTCCGAAATCAGCAGAAAAGGAAAGCCGTCCGAGAGTGCGGTTTGGTCTTCAGGTTTAGCAAAGACTGGATTGACAGAACGGATAGTGGCATCGGGTTGGTAAACCAAACGACATTCCACATTCAGAAATCGGCTAAACCAGTCATCTGCCTCAGCCGATACCGCTATTGTATCTAACTGATCGTGCCAGATAGTGCTGTTAATGATGTCACCCGTTTTGGGTTCTAGCGACAGGGACAAATTACCCATACCGGGCGCAGACAATATCAGTTGGCTTTCCGTTAATGCTGTTTTTATCAAAGCCATCCGGGGTAATCGGCGTTGGCTGAGGAATTGCCGCTCAGTATCGACCAACATCCACTTTCTATCATACTTAAAGCCAGTTTCCACCACAGGCCAGCTATTTACTCGTATGCCAGCGAGAGATTTAACCGGATAGATGTAAATGTCGCTGAGTACAAGGCTTGTCATTTTGTTTAGCCGTTTAATCGGCAAGAAAGCGGACGGGCTAAAATGCAGATTTAAAGTGTGGAGAACGGGGAATTACGCATTTATGTAAATGATAATTTACGCTGTGTTGCCAGTAATTTGTCAGCCAATTTATTATTGACCTTATCAAATTTGATACCGTAAATAATGACAGCACCATTTGTTTTACGCATAACTTTACTTGGAATTTCAAATTCTTTGAAGTCGGCAAAGCGTATCGTTAAAGAAACTTGTTTGTTGATGGGCAATTTTATGTTTGTTGCAACCAAAATTCCTCTGCTGCTGATGTCAACAAGTTTTACCGATATTTCCTGGTTTACACCAAAGCTAAAATTAAACAGGCCGATTTTGCGTAAGGTAACGCCAATATCGCTTCTGATATAACGTATGCCCATACGTCTATTGATCTTGAATGGAGCTGATACGCTACTTNNCAATGTTCGTCAGGTTGTGCTGGATTTGTAGGTTTCGGCATGGATAGTGAAAGCATTGTGTAACGAAATTAGCGTAAGTATCGACCCTAAAGTAATATTTTTCAAATGTTTAAGGTAAGACTTGGCGATTATAATAAAAAAATTTGTTCAATCCGTTAGAATAAATGATGTTTATTAATTAATGCTTACCCGTGAAAATGCGATCCACTAAAATGTTGCCTCGAATAGGTTTAATTGTTTTCATTTTTTTTCAAATAGTTGCTTCAAATCCCTTGTTTGCGAAAGGGAAACAAACAATCAAAATTGCTTACCTGACGCAAATGCAAAAAGCACGACCTGTGTTATCTAATCTTGATCCTATTATCGAAAACAAAGGTGTGTTAGGCGCTGAGCTTGCGATTGAAGATAACAACACGACAGGTCAATACACCAAACAGCAATTCACTTTGGAGAGGTTTATTGTGCCAGTGGAGGGTAATGTTACTGATACATTTAACAAGAAAATCGCCAAAAAATATGCTTATGTTGTCACAAATTTACCGCCCGAATTAACCAACACGGTAGCTGATTTAGCGGAGGCAAAGGATGTTTTGCTGTTTGATGTCGCAACCGTTGATGATGCGTTGCGTAACAAAGAATGCCGGGCTAATGCGTTGCATTTGTTGCCCAGCCGAGCCATGCGCGCCGATGCGCTGGCTCAGTACATGATGAAAAAGCGGTGGACGAAGTGGTTTCTGGTGATAGGTGCTGCTGCCGAAGATAAGCTCTATGCCGAAGCCTTAAAACGTGCAGCCAAACGATTCGGGATGAATATAGTCCAGGAAAAAACTTGGGAACACAGTTTCGATGCCAGACGCACGGCACAATCCGATGTGGCTGTTTTTACTCAGATTGATGATGATTACGACGTGTTGGTGGTTGCTGATGAACAAGGGCAATTTGGGGAATACCTTGATTACCGTACCTGGATCCCACGGCCTGTCATCGGTACACAAGGTTTGGTGGCGACATCTTGGCATAAAACGCATGAACAATGGGGGGCTACGCAGATTCAAAATCGTTTCAAAGAAAAGGCAGGTCGCTGGATGGAGGAGCAGGATTATGGTGCTTATTTGGCAGTGCGGGCGATTGGGGAAGCGGCAACCCGCACCCAATCGAATGAATTAAAGCCGATTAAGGACTACCTGCTAAGCGATCAGTTTGCATTGCAGGGTTATAAAGGTACTCCCTTATCATTCCGGCCTTGGGATAATCAATTAAGGCAGCCTGTGTTGTTGGCTGCGCCCAGGTCGTTAGTCGCGGTTGCCCCGATTGAGGGTTTTCTGCATCCCAAAACCGAGCTGGATACCTTGGGTTACGACCAGCCGGAAACAGAGTGTCAATGGAGTAAAGGGAAATGAATAAATGGGCTATAAGTCTGCTGTTATCGGTGTTGACGGCTTCGGTACAGGCTGAAGTCGTTTTTGTGACCCTGGAAAAAGATAATGCCCTGGCGCTTGTCGATCCGGTTGACGGCAAGCTGATTAAAACGGTGGAAATCGGTCAACGTCCTAGGGGTATCGCCATCAGTCCAGATTATAAGGTGTTATACATTGCTACCAGCGACGACAACACCATCAAAATGGTTGATACCGAGACCTTGAAAGAAATTGGAGTGTTGCCTTCAGGAGATGACCCAGAAACTTTTGCGCTTAACCCCAAAGGTGACCGCCTCTACGTATCCAATGAAGATGACAGTAGGGTGACAGTTATCGACATCGCCATGAAAAAAGCCATAAAGCAGATTCAAGTGGGCGTAGAGCCGGAGGGGATTACCGTTAGCCCGGATAACCGCTGGATTATCAGCGCGTCTGAAACGACCAACATGCTGCATTGGATTGATGCCAAGACAAATAATATTGTCGAAAATACACTGGTCGATCCACGCCCCCGTGCCGTCACCTTTACAGCCGACAGTAAATTCGCCTGGGCGACTTCGGAAATGGCGGGTAGCCTGATGATCGTGGATGCCAAGACCAAGCAAGTCACCAAACGTATCGGTTTTGAGATTCAGGGTGTAACCAAAGATAAGATACAGCCTGTTGGTGTGGTTATCGATAAGGAAAGTAAACGCGCTTATGTGGCGTTAGGCCCCGCTAACCGCGTGGCGGTAATTAATGCCCAAACGTATGAGGTAGAAAAATACCTGTTGGTTGGGCAACGGGTATGGAACCTGGCGTTTTCACCCGACCAAAAACGCCTGTACACCACGAATGGGGTCAGTAATGATATTTCCATTATTGACC
>PMDM01000028.1 GCA_003155565.1 Methylococcaceae bacterium
ATTGTAACTTCAAACGCAATTTGCTCCCACAGAAGATGTATCCAACAACTCTATCTACAAATACTTTGAATCGCATCATATTAAGCCAAATGTAATCGCCAACCAGACCGTGTTGAACTCTGGCTGTGTCCATTCGACCCTGTGGCGGATATGGGCGGGGATGAATACATAGTCACCCATTTGCAGTTTGACTTTGCTGCCGTCTTCATAGCCCAGTAAAGCCTCACCTTGAAGCAACAACACCCACTCGTCCCAAGACTGGTCGTACCATTCCCCAATAGGAGTGGAATGACCGTGGGAAACAATCCTTTCTATTTTGAGGGTTTCCCGGTCAATCAAGTTTTCAAACAGTTCTTCAGGTATGATTGCCGGAATGTTTTTGAAGATATTGCCATTAGCAGGTTTCATACTATTGCCTAACCAGAGAATGACCATTCCATCATACTATAATGCCTACATTAGCTAGCCATCCAGATAAAATCGTAGCCATTATCGGTGGGGGACCCGCAGGGCTGATGGCTGCCGAGCTTATTAGCAAGTCGGGAGCCAAGGTTAATGTCTATGATGCCATGCCGTCCGTAGGCCGTAAATTTCTTATAGCCGGTAAAGGCGGGCTGAATATTACCCATTCCGATCCCAAGGATGTATTCCTATCCCGTTATGGTACGCGCAGTACTTACATCAAACCTATGCTGGATTGTTTTGATGCGGAAGCTCTAAGGACATGGGTTCATGAGTTGGGTATTGAAACCTTCATCGGCTCATCAGGGCGTATTTTTCCGACTGACATGAAGGCCGCGCCGTTATTACGTGCCTGGCTACATCGACTGCGTCAAAGTGGAGTTACCATTCATGTACGGCATCAATGGCTAGGTTGGAACGAATCCGATTCGCAAGTCCTTCGTTTTATGTCACCTCAAGGGGAAAAGGAAGTTAAGGCTGATGTTTGTGTGTTGGCGTTAGGCGGTGGTAGTTGGCCGCAGCTTGGTTCAACAGGCGCGTGGACATCTTTGCTTGCTCAACGCGGCGTTCAGATTGCGCCTTTAGTGCCGTCAAATTGCGGTTTTGATGTTAGTTGGAGCGCGCATTTTCGTGAGCGTTTTGTGGGTCAACCTTTAAAATCGGTCATGGCATCGTTCAATGATTTTCATCAACAAGGTGATTGTGTCGTGACGACTACAGGTGTTGAAGGTAGTTTGATTTACGCGCTATCTGCGCCCTTGCGTGATGAAATTGCTTCATCGGGAACAGCTACCTTGTATTTGGATTTAGCGCCGGGAAGGTTATTGACTTCATTAATAGAGAAAATTTCCCAGCCCCGTGGCAAGCAGTCGATGGCAAACCACCTTCGTAAACGCTTAGGTATTGATGGCGTTAAAGCAGGGTTGCTACGGGAAGTTGTGCCTGCGACGAACTTTAACGATCCCATCAAAATCTGCTCGGCAATCAAAGCGCTACCCATCAAACTAATAGCGACCAGACCGATTGCCGAAGCCATCAGCAGCGCGGGCGGCGTTAGTTTTGACGCAGTTAATGACCATTTGATGATACGCGCCCTGCCAGGGATTTTTTGCGCGGGTGAAATGCTGGNNTGCTTGCCACCTGCTTTGCCAGTGGGCGGGCTGCTGGAGAAGGGGTGTTGAAATGGTTAAGGAATCTCTGAAAAAGTCCTTTGACAGGCTCAGGACGAACGGTTACGGGTTGATTCAGTTCGAGGTGAGCCGTGAGCTGGTCGAATGGTCGAGCCATGAGCGCTATCAATTTGTTCAGAGTTTCCATAAGCTCTCAAACTAACACCTACAACCAACACAGTCTTTGAATGTGTGATTTATTTGTAAAGTAATTAGTTGATTTCTTGACCGAAAATGAATGAATGCGATAATAGTCAATTAATATTGGTCGAAATAACCCACCAAGCTCACCCGCGCAGCAATTCTTTAAAGTAAATGATAGAAAACCTAACCTCCCAACAAGCCTGGGAATTACTACAGCAAAATGCTTCCGCAGTGTTAGTGGATGTCCGTACGCAGATGGAACATGCTTACGTAGGGCATCCCATAGGCGCAGTCCATGTTCCTTGGAAAGAAGCCCCTGGTTGGCAAATAAACTCCGCCTTTGTTGACGATGTTAAAAAACTGGTGCCAAGTCATGATGCGCCTATCTTACTTTTGTGCCGTAGTGGACAGCGCTCTTTAAGTGCCGCCAAAGCCCTGGAAGATGCCGGTTACAAGCGGCTTATCAATATCATTGACGGTTTTGAAGGCCCTTTAGACCCACAAAATCATCGCGGTAATATAGGCGGTTGGCGGTATTGTGGCCTGCCTTGGCAGCAAAGTTAGTTTCACCTCTCATGTTAAACTGAGCCTAGATTTAGGAACAAAGTCCACAACGGACACCGTAAAATCCTGAGAATTCTATTTTTTACCTACTTTAGCCAGATGTTTCAAGCTCATCTGGTAACCAACTTAACCCTTAGAGTACACACCTAAAGTGATCCAAAATTTAAGAAATATTGCCATCATCGCCCACGTTGACCACGGCAAGACCACCCTAGTTGACAAGTTATTGCAACAGTCAGGTACGTTTGCAGCTCACACCAAAGTGACCGAGCGTATGATGGACTCCAATGACATTGAAAAAGAACGAGGCATAACAATCCTGGCAAAAAACACCGCCCTGGATTGGAACGGTTATCACATCA